>JAFIHQ010000185.1 GCA_017849315.1 Treponema sp. | reverse complement strand
GTTTGAAGGTATGTCATTGACAAAGAAGGTTTTTGGTACGCTCTCCTCGGGAGAAGATGTTGCCATATACAGACTGGAGTCAGGACCTTTTCGGGCGTGTTTTTCCAATTATGGTGCCACATGGCTCTCTTTCTTGGTGCCTTCGACACTTGGCGGGACACGACAGGACGACCTCTTGCTCGGATACTCGGATTTTGGCGGATATTTTCACAATACGCCGTATTTTGGTGCGACAGTCGGCAGATATGCAAATCGGATCGCCGGCGCTTCTTTTGTTTTGAACGGTCGCCATTACGCCCTTGCTGCTAATGACGGAAGCAACCACTTGCACGGTGGAAGGCGTGGATTTGACAAGCAGGTCTGGCAAGAAGCGTACCAGCGTGACGACGACGAACCAACCCTGGTATTGAGTCTTGACAGTCCAGATGGAGAGGAAGGGTATCCGGGGAATTTGGAAGTGCAGGCGAGTTTTTCGCTCCAAGATGTGGGGACAGACGAAAAAACCGGCAAGCATCTGGCTCGTCTTAGGATCGACTACACAAGTAGTTGTGACGCTCCGACGCCCTTGTGCATTACAAATCATGCATATTTCAATCTGAGTGGAGAGGGCGCTTGTGACATACTTTTGCATGAGCTCGAACTGCGCTGTGGGGAGTATCTACCTTGCACCAGAGATCTTATACCGCTTAAATCGGGTCCGGAGCCGGTTTCCGGTACTCCTTTCGACTTCTCAAAACCAAAATCTATCGGCAAGGACATCGGAAAAGTCGAAGGTGGTTATGATCATTGTTTTGTTAAAGATGAGCAGGTGGGCGATGAGGCTCCATTGGCAATCGTGCACGATCCTCGCTCAGGTCGAAGTCTTACGATTGCAACCTCGTTGCCAGCCGTGCAGTTCTACACAGCCAACATGCTCGCAAACGAACCTGGCAAACGGGGGGTCGTCTACGGACCTCATGCTGGCTTTTGTCTGGAGCCTGAATTCTATCCGGATTCACCAAATAGACCAGAGTTCCCTTCCTGCATTCTGCAGGCCGGGCAAACAAGAAAAGACAGCATAACTTACCTGTTTGGCATTTGATTTTGGTATTTGATTACACAAAAAAGAGAAGTGATCTTCGACGGATCGAAGAGGGATCGAGAAAATTTGAGAGGGAGAGAATACAATGCTTGAGGAATTAACAAAACCTATAACCGACTTGCGGGATGAGATCATGAACATCTGGGGGCGTCTTTGACGCACCGAGACTCGAACAAACCATAAAAGAGAAAGAAGCCGTAGCAAGCGCTCCGGGATTTTGGGATGACGCTGAAAAAGCAGGAAGGATTTTTTCGCAGATAAAGCAGATACGCGAGCGAATCGACACATGGAAGAAACTTGTGCAGGACGCTGATGCACTCGCCGAGCTTCAGGAGATGGCTTTGGCAGAGAATCAGGAGGATCTTGAGGCAGATTTGCGAAGTAGCTATGAAGACATTAAATCCCGCTTCGATTCGGCTGTTATCCTCGAGCTGCTTTCTGGGGAAGCTGACGAGTCAGATGCTTTCCTGTCGATCCACGCTGGCTCTGGTGGCACAGAGGCCTGCGATTGGGCCAGCATGCTTTTAAGAATGTACACGCGATGGGCGGAACGAAAGGGTTTTAAGACAGAAACCATAGATCTTCTCGAAGCCGAAGGGGGCATAAAATCGGCCACGCTGCAGATCAGTGGCAGCTACGCGTACGGCTATCTTCGTGGCGAGAGCGGCGTTCATCGGCTTGTACGTATTTCTCCTTTTGATGCCAATGCGAGAAGACACACATCTTTTGCTTCAGTTTACGTGCTGCCGGTTTTGGACGATTCGATCGATGTGGAAATTCGGCCTGAAGACATAAGAATCGATACGTACCGTTCGGGTGGAGCAGGCGGACAAAAGGTAAACAAGACAGATTCGGCTGTGCGAATAACTCACCTGGCAACAGGCATTGTAGTTACCTGCCAGAACGAACGAAGTCAGTACAAGAATAAAGATGTGGCCATGAGCGTGCTCAAGAGCCGGCTGTACGACTATTACAAGCAGGAAAAAGAAAAAGAAAACGCCAAGTTCCAAAGCGACAAAAAAGAAATAGCCTGGGGATCGCAGATACGCTCATACGTATTTCAACCCTACACCATGGTGAAGGATCACCGTACTAAGTTTATGGTTGGCAATGTGCAGGCTGTTATGGATGGAGACATCGACCCGTTTATCGAGTCTTACCTGCGGTGGAAATGGCAAGGAGGCACGGCAACCGCCGAAGCAGACGATGAAGATGTCTGAGAAGTTGACAGAGGGAATCCGAGACCGGAACTCTGGAAGGGCCTGGCAGACGACAGGGAGACAAAGGTTCTCAAGGCGATTTTTTTGGCTAAAGCGCTCCTTATGCTCAGCTGGCGCGCTTGGAGGATTTATGATAATGCTCTTTGCTGCGCTTGCTATGGCTCCGGCCTTTGGACAAACCCCTGTTGATAATGGACCTGACACCACCAAGAATGTAACCGCCGAAAGCAAGAACGCCGGAAACAAAAAAAATCAATCGCTTACTGTCGGTATAACTCGCTTCGTCCAAGTCAGTGATGCGGATGTGGGCAAAGATCTGGAACTCCAGATTCAGAATCAAGGGCTTGTCGCACTTGTCCAGGCCGCTCAAAAGGCAGTAGCTTCTGGCTTGTCCTCAAACAAACTCGATATTTCCCTGCCCAATATTCTGCAGTCTGAGTTGAATCCTTTGCCCTACATTCGTGGGGCCGAAGTGGGAAAGTCTCCAATTGCCCCAGTGCTTTTTGAACAAGGCAGAGATGGTTCGTTCTATGATCCTTCTACACTTGCGGGCGTAATGAACGACCAGTTTCTCATCGCAGGTTTTTATTCGATTGCAAAAGAACATATAAGTGTCTGGGTTCTTGGCTTTTCTGCAACAGCGGGAAAAACAGGAAAAGCAGGAAGCGGGCAAGAAAATCGTCAGGAAGATCAAACAAAACAGGACTTAGGCCTATTGCCAAGCTTCAGTTTTTCCGGAAGTTTCGAACTTACCAGCCTGGAATACTATCCTGAAATGTTCTTAGCAGATATCTTGGGTTGGATTGCTGGAGAACCCTTACGGGTATTAGATGTGGTTGCGGAAGCCGCTGCTGTCGTTCCTGAATTGCTCTTAGAGCCAGAGGACCAGACGGTCGCCTACGCCAGGCAGGCAAGGCTTTTTGTCAAAGCAGGTGCAACCATGTTGCATCCCGTAAGGGTGAGTGCCAAAGGTTATTTGCCTTTTGATCTAGATGCCAGAGAAGCCCTTAAGAATGGAACTTCTTACGCAAGAATTTCCACAACCTTGCAGAAGGATCCAAGTATCTCTAACCTTGCAGAGTCTTTTCAGCCTTCTGCGCTCGATTGGCCAGACAAAAAGGCGTATATTAGTTCGCTAGGTAAGTTTCGAACCTATTTAGGCTACACCGCGATTGGTGTGCCAATTTCTTTGCTTTGTACAGGATGGTTTGTGCAACAGTACGAAGCCACATCACGCAGAGCAAACAATTCTGCGTGGCTATACGTGAGTGGAGGCCTTGCAGCCGTCAGCTTAAGTGCTACGGTCACTTTCATCGTCAATGCAGGGATAAATCTCTTAGCGAGTACAAAAACCTCGCAGTCAGGTGGTAAATAATGGGATTTGCTGACAAACTCAAGGCTCTCTTTCGACGCAGCACCTTGGACGACGAAGTCTACGAGGATCTGGCAGACCTTCTCGTGGAAGGAGACATTGGCGCTGCCTTCGCTTATGAACTTGTCGAATCGCTAAAGAAAAAGTGCCGTCAGGAAAAGATAAGCGATATGGATGGGGCAAGAAGGGCTTTAAAGTCTTTATTGCTGCCCTATGCACGATCAAAGCAGCTTGAACTGAATGAAGGGAAACTCAATATCGTTATGCTTCTTGGAGTGAATGGTGTTGGAAAAACCACTTCTTGCGCCAAACTCGCTTATTGGGCGAGCAAGCAACTTCATTCTAACAAGGTGATCTTGGCTGCAGGAGACACTTTTAGAGCTGCTGCAGTAGACCAACTGAAGATCCACGGGCAAAGACTCGGCATTCGGGTTGTTGCACAAGGTCAGGGAGCGGACGCTGCAGCCGTACTGTGGGACAGCATCGAAGCGGCAAATGCCGATGGTGCGCATCTCCTTGTTGTGGACACCGCCGGGCGTATGCACACCAGGCAGGATCTGATAAAAGAACTCGAAAAGATGAATCGAATAGTCGCCCAAAAAGCCCCAGAGGCGTGCTATAGCAAAATACTTGTCCTCGACGGAACGACTGGACAAAACGGTATGAGACAGGCAGAAATCTTCAATACAGCCGTCTCACTCGATGGAGTCATCCTAAGCAAGTACGACTCGACCGCCAAGGGAGGAATGATCTTAAGCCTGGCAAAAGAATACAATCTTGCCACAATGTTCCTGGGTACCGGCGAGGGATACGACGATTTTGAAGTGTTTTCGCCGAGTAAATTCCTTGACGAATTATTAGGAATATAAGCTGAATGACCTTAAGTTCGCTCTTCTTCACGGCAAGGCGTTGGGGGTTTTCCTCTAAGCGAAGAGCGTCTTCCAATAGGGCTTTTCTTGCCAGCCTTGGAATTGCGGTCGGCGTCACCGCCCTCATCGTTGTTATGGGGGTAATGGGCGGGCTTCAAAACAGCTATATTAGTTCCATCCTCGAAATCTCGAGCTTTCATATTCGCATTGAGACGCCGAACGACAATGTTGTTCCCCAGGGCGATGCCGGGCAAACGAGCGATGTCGACCGCATCCTTTCTCGCGTGCGCTCCTTACCAGGCGTTGTTTCTGCAATTCCGTTTAAAGAATGCCAAGTTCTTGCCGTAGGACCCACAGGAGACCCAGTGTCGCTTACACTCCGTGCGATGCCCAAGAACACTCAAGAACTTGACCAGGAGCTTGTTAAAGCTCTCGGCCTCTCAAATACCGACCAGTTTCCCAGGCCAAATGAACTCGCCATTGGTAAAGAAGCCGCACTCCAATTGGGTGCGATGGAAGGTGAAGGTTCCGACGTTGAACTTATGGGCGTCGCCCAGACTCAAGACGAGGGTGTAACCACATTTTCCAGCCAACTCACCGTAGGAAAGGAGTTTTCTTCTGGTTACTACGATTTCGATTCAGGAATGGCATTTGTGAGTGCGCCCTTACCCGTCGGTCTGGAAAGAGCGTTTGCCGCCACGCCCACCGTGATCGGAATCAAATTGAAAAACCGCTTCGATGATGCATCCATGGCAGAACAGATTCGGCAGTTGCTTCCGAATACAGGCTATGCTCTGACCACGTGGCGGGAGTACAACCGTGGCTTTTTTGGCGCATTGAGAACAGAAAAAACCGTTATGCTTCTGCTCATAAGTCTTATATTCCTGGTAGTTGCCATCAACGTGTATCATTCGTTAAGGCGGACTATAGCCATGAAACAGACCGACATCGCGACACTGAAAGCCGTAGGGGCTTCTAATAGAGCAATCCGTGGCATTTTTGCGCAAGAGGGCTTCTCTATTGGAATACTCGGTGCTTTGCTCGGCTCTGTTTTGGGGGTGGCTGTCACCAGGAACCTAAACTCCATTCTGGGATGGATGAGCGCTGTTGCAGGAACTGTGAGTAATATCTTGGCCTCTTTAGGGTTGACCAACGCAGGTTTCTACGACCTCTTCTCATTGCAGGGCTATTACCTCGAGAAAATCCCCGTGGATATTTCGGTAGGTGAAATCGCATTTATTGCTTGCCTTGCGATCGCCTCCACTGCAATATCCGCCATATTGGCTTCCCGTCGAGTTTCTGATGCCGTACCATTTGAGGTGCTTAGGAATGAGTGAATCTTCTTCTGATTTACTGGCAGTACGTTGCAATGGGCTTTGCAAGACTTTCTTCAGCGAGGCAGAGAATCTCGAAGTTCTTCGCTCGCTCGACCTCCAAATTCGACAAGGAGAATCCTGTGCAATAATGGGAGCGTCGGGCTCAGGAAAGAGTACCTTGCTCGCCATACTAGGTGGCCTTGAGCGTTTCGAAAAAGGCGAAGTCTATGTGGATGGCAACAATTTAGGTGCGCTAAGCGAAAAGGACTTGCCAAGATTTCGAAACAAAAGTGTGGGCTTCGTCTTTCAGTTTCACTACCTCCTCAAAGATTTTACCGCTTTGGAAAACGTTGCACTTCCTGCTTATATGTGCGGAGTCTCTAAAAAAGATGCATGGGAAAAAGCGGGTTCGCTTCTTTCAAAAATGGGGCTTTCTAATCGGGCAGACCATTATCCATCGGAACTCTCTGGCGGCGAACGCCAACGTGCAGCCATCGCGCGTGCTCTTATCAACGCTCCCAGAATAGTCCTGGCAGACGAACCAACAGGAAACCTCGATGCCGCCAACGCCGAGGCTGTGCGCAGTTTGCTTTTTTCGTTGCCTTCAATGACCGGGTGTTCACTCCTTGTAGCCACACACGACGCAGGTTTAGCTTCCGCTGCAGACAGTGTCTACACGTTAAGCTCAGGGAGGCTCGTTCGGCAATGAAAGGCGATTGTGCTGGCCTTATATCGAGCCGCTTCCTGCTGGGAAGAGAACCAAAAGGTGCTCGCGACAAGAAACATTCGAGCGGGCTGACAGGCGCTATAATTGGCATCGGCATTAGCCTCGTGCCCATAGTTCTTGTTCTGATCGTGTCCAATGGCATGATTCAGGGCATTACGGATCGCTATATGGAAACCAAGACCTATCACATCCAGGTCGCAGTCCCTTCCAACCTTGACAGTTCCTCCGGTGCGGAAGGCAAGAAGGCGCTTCTCGATGTGCCAAGTGTCAGGAATGTCGTTTTGGAAACTGATGGCACAGGGATCATTGCTTCACCCACTACTACAAAGGCCGTTCTGATCAGGGCGATCGAAGATTCGTATTTTACAGATCCAGGCACTGGCGAATACCTAAAGGTCCTTGCGGGGGAGCCCACCCCCAAAGGCACTAGGGAGATTGTACTTGGTGAGGCTCTTGCAAATGAACTTCATGTGGGGATTGGAGACAGTGTCACCATAATTACCCCTTCCGCCGCGAGTGCTTCGGCCTTGAAAAACAGTGATGCACAGGGGCAAGAGCGCTTTGGTTCCCTTAAGTCCGACTTTGGACTCTACAGTCCTAAACTGACTATCCTTAAGATAAAGGGAATCGTTAGCGCCGGCTATCGAAACCTTGATGCCTCATGGGCTTTTGTGTCGCCAGAAGCAGGCAGCAGAATTCTTGCCCCTGAGTTTTCAATAAGTTATTTTGGTATAAAGACTAATAATGCATATTCCAATAGTCTTGGCAATACAAGATTGGCTGTCGAAAAGGCGCTTGAGCCCTTGTACCCCAACTGGTTTGAGTCGCGGCTCGTACGGACGTGGCCAGAGATCGAGGTGAATCTCTATAAATCGTTTGGGACGACGAAATCGGTGCTTATGTTGATCATGATACTCGCTCTGATTGTTGCGGCGGTCAATCTTGGCTCGGCCCTATCCACTTTCGTGGCAGAACATCGCAAGGATATTGCTGTCTTGAGAAGCACTGGAGCAGAGGACAGTCTCATAAGGGGCATTTTTCTTCGTGCAGGCTTGATTACAGGAGGATTGGGTACGATTGCCGGTCTTTGTGCTGGACTCATAGTGGCAATAAACGTCAATGCGCTCATTATGGGACTCGAATGGGTAATCAACTTCTTTACAAGGCTTTGGGCTGCAATTTCCGGAACAGCTTTTGTCTCGCTTCGGTTACTCGATCCTTCATATTATCTGGAACGGATTCCGATTGTCATAAACTTTGCAGACATCGCCATACTTGGGGTTTTGAGCGTAGTCTTGTGTGTTCTTTGTTCTCTGGTCCCGGCAAGGAAAGCCATTCGTGTGTCCGTGCAAGAGCTGATCAGGAAAAACTGAACCATTCATATTATTTTTTTGAAGCGTATGGTATGATAATAAACGTAATAGTGATGTGGAGGACATAAAATGGCCAGAAAAGTACAGGGACAAGCTGTGGAGTTGCCTAATGGGAAAAGTGATACAGCAGCAAAACAGGCTTCGCTGGGTCCCAAAGAGATAGAAGGGGAGGGTAAGGCCCTTTCGAATGAAAACACTGAAAAGCGGCGGGCACTTGAGGCGGCCCGTCTTCAGATAGAGAAACAGTTTGGCCAGGGATCCATCATGAAGCTCGGTTCCCACGGCACAGTGCAGGGCATCGAAGTTATTCCTTCCGGATCCATCCTTCTGGACGAAGCCTTGGGGATTGGTGGTTATCCGCGCGGCCGTATCGTGGAGATTTATGGGCCAGAATCTTCGGGCAAGACGACCCTTGCTCTCCACGCTATAGCTGAAGCGCAGAAGCTTGGTGGAATAGCCGCGTTTATCGACGCTGAGCACGCTTTGGATCCAGGCTATGCAAAAAATCTTGGTGTCGACATAGATGAGCTTTGGGTTTCTCAACCTGACAATGGCGAGCAGGCCTTGGACATAGCGGAGTCTCTCATACGTTCGGGTGCTGTCGACATTATCGTGGTGGACTCCGTGGCGGCTCTGACCCCACAAGCCGAAATAGAGGGAGAGATGGGCGATGCTCATGTTGGCCTTCAGGCCAGACTCATGAGCCAGGCCTTGAGAAAGCTGGCTGGTACACTCTCCAAGAGTAAGACGCTTCTCATTTTCATAAATCAGATCCGTATGAAAATCGGCGTAATGTTCGGCAATCCAGAAACCACCACAGGTGGCAATGCACTCAAGTTCTACGCCTCTGTCCGTCTTGAGGTGCGAAAAGTTGAAACGATTGAAAAGGGCGACGAAGAGGCCATAGGCAACAAGGTGCGTGTCAAAGTTGTAAAGAACAAGGTTGCGCCGCCCTTCCGAAAGGCGGAACTGGAGATCATGTTTGGAAAGGGAATTTCCCGATCCGCCTCGCTTCTGGATGCCGCGGTAAAGTATGGCATAATCGACAAGAAAGGTGCATGGTTTACCTATGGTGAAGAAAAAGTTGGCCAAGGCCGGGAGAACGCTAAGGCTTATTTGGAATCAAATCCTGACATAAGCTTGGAGATTGAAGAATTGGTTCGTGCAAGAATGCTCCCACCCGCCGGGTCGACAGGACAAGCGGCGAAAGAGGCCAAAGAGGGTATGCCCAGTATTGAGGCTGCCGTAGACCAAAGTTCTACAGATACACAAAAGAAAGAGACAGGGCCGGAAGTGATCGGCATCGATGATCTTTTTTAGTTTTTGTAGATCTTGTAGATAAGGAGACTTTCCGGGGTGGAAAATGTATGGTTAGGTCTGGGTTCCAATCTTGGAGACTCTATCGCACTCATTGGGGAAGCGTTTACGCTTTTGCAGCGCGAGATAACAGGGATACTGATGTCTCCCCTATGGCGATCTCGTGCGCGTTATTTCGAGGACCAACCAGATTTTGTGAATGCTGTTGTGCAAGGATGGACCGAGCTTGAGCCTCAAGTGCTCCTCAAGTTTGTCAATGAAATAGAAACAGCGTTGGGACGCGACCGATCCAAAGTCATAGCCAAAGGCCCCAGGACCTTGGACATTGATATTTTGCTGTATGGTGACAGAATCATTGCCGAACCCAATCTGGTGATTCCTCATCCGGGCATGCGGGAAAGAAAGTTTGTCCTTTTACCGCTTTTGAATCTCGATAGTGGTGTAGTTGATCCTGTTTCATCAGTGCCTTTCCTGCAATACTATTCAATGCTTCCGGCACAGGGTATTTACCCGATTGCTGCTGCCGACTATGATGCAGCGTATCCATAATGAATGTCAGCATACAGAATTCTGCTTCGGAAAGCACTACCTACTCGCTTCTGGAATCTCCTATTAGCCGCAGGAAGTTCAAGCTAAAGGATTTCGAGGGTCCACTGGATCTCTTGCTATATCTTATAAATCGCAATGATATGAGCATTTACGATATTCATATAGCGTCCATCACGGAGCAGTATCTCGAATGTCTACGCGAGGAAGACGAGATCGACCTGGACGAACTGAGTGAGTTCTACAATCTGGCGGCTACACTCCTTCTCATCAAGTCGAGGATGCTCAATCCGGCCGCAACCACAAGTGCTGACGATGAAGAAGATCCACGACGTGGCTTAATAGAAAAGCTGATAGAGTACCAAAAGGTTAAGAAACTTTCGTTGCTCATGGAGCAGCGCGAGATGGAAGTTGAATGGGCTTTGGAACGCTCAACTATGCAGCGCACCCTTCCTTTCTTGGATGAAAAAAACCAGGAAGTGTGGGTCAATTTGGACGCTTGGGACCTCTTAAGAGCTTTTTCCAGCCTTGTACAGAATTTTAGCTCCGAGCGTGTTATCGACCTCTACGAAGAAGTGTCCATCAACGAAAAAATCGCTCTTATCAACAGTCTTTTAGAAAAGAAAGAATCCTTCTCGTTTCTGGAACTAATCACGCGTCCCCGGTCGGCGCTAGACCTTGCCTGCGCCTTCCTTGCGATGTTGGATTCTGTAAAGGCCAAACGAATCTGTATTAAGCAACATAGACTCTTTGGCGACATCATGATATTTCGTTATCCATCTGGAGAAAGCGATGGAACAAACTCCTGAGAACAATATGGCTTTGGTGAGCGCCGTCCTTTTTCTGGAGAGCACCCCGGTAGATGAGTCTTATCTGGCCAAAGTCACTGGACTCGATCCTGACGACGTTGAGCTTGCGCTTAACCAACTTTGTACTCAAATGTCGTTGGCGAATCTGGGTTTTGAACCCATAAAAAGTGGGGGAGGCTGGGTGCTTGCCCCCAAAGTCGAGATTTGGGAGGAGCTAAAAGACAGCTATTCGTCAAAAGGGCACACGCGATTATCCAAAGCTGC
>JAFIHQ010000184.1 GCA_017849315.1 Treponema sp. | reverse complement strand
TTTTTTGCAGGATATTTTTCTCTTCGGTCATCGTTTTCTCCTAGAGACGAATGTTTATAGACAATCATAGACTCAAACGGAATATCTGTCAAATTATATTGATACATTTTTACTGGACCTGCCATCTGTTCTTAATATGAAACCTATGATAAGATCCTCGTGTATGGAGCACCATAGGTGCCCGTAAAGGGCATTGAGTGCAGACTGACGACAGGTTCAACAGACTGAATTATAGGGAGAAAGAATTATGATGGGTACTAATGAATTATTGGTTATAGCATTAGTTGTTCTGGTCCTGTTTGGGGCCAGTGCGATCCCCAAATTTGCGCGATCCTTAGGCGAGGCAAAGAAAGAGTTCGACAAAGGCGCAAAAGAAGGATTTGAAGAAAAGGATAAAAAAGAAGCTGACAAAAAGGACGGGACTTTAGAAGGTGGCGACAAACACGCGAACTCTTAGTCCTAGATTCTGTTCGTTGTAAGTACTTACCATTATATACTTTATGGAAAACACTAACCCTAGGGAGATGACTGTACTCGACCACATCAACGAGCTGAGGCGGCGTTTGCTTGTCTCAATTAGCGCGTTTCTGGTTTGTGCGGTTGTCGCCCTTGTCTTTTACAGAAATTTGATCGGTCTATTCACTACTCAGTTTGAATCGCTGCAAAATGGTTTGGGCGCTAAGCTCTTTGCCAATTCAATTGCAGAAGGCTTCTTGGTTCAGTTGAAAACGGCTGGGATGTTCGGACTCATTTTTTCGCTTCCTGTGCATGTAGTCAACATAGTTCAATTCATTTTCCCAGCTATGGATGCCAAGTACCATAAGGTTGTGGTTGCGGGATTGGTATGCAGTTTTTTTCTCGCAGCTTTTGGCGCTTATATCGCATATTTTCGGATAATTCCTTTCTCGATTCAATTCTTGACAAATAAGGTTTTTATTCCGAATCAGGTGGGCGTTCTCCTGAATTTTCAACAAAGTATCGATTATGTACTTTCGTTTCTCTTATGGACGATCATAACCTTTCAAGCACCGATAGTGCTTGAAATCCTTATGGCATTTGGTGTTCTTAAGCGAAAGGCTCTGATCCACGCGAGCCGGTACGCCATTGTTGGAATTGTGACCCTTGCAGCTATTGTGACGCCTTCCGTTGACCCTGTTAGCCAACTTTCGATTGCTGCGCCGCTGGTGGTGCTCTATTTCCTGGCGATTCTGATGGCCAAGATTTTTGGCTGGGGGAAAGACTGATGTTTGGAATAGGCTGGTCTGAGTTTTTAGTGATAGTCTGCATAATAGTTATTTTCATTAGGCCAAAGGACCTACCAGCGATCCTTCAGAAAGTAGGTAAGGTATATGGACAGCTGAAGCGCACCTACAAGGATATAGTCTCTATCAAAGACCAATTTGTCAAAGAGATGAATGCAGTAGCAGCTGAAAGCGCCCCAACCCAAGACTCTGCTACAGAAAGTGCCGCAACCCAGAGTCCTGCTGCTCAAAATGCTATGGTAAGTGAAAGCGTGTTAGCCCAGAGCGTGTCAAACCAGAATGATGATCCTGCCTCAAGTAAGCCTGCCTCTAGTGAGCTGGAAGATGTCAACGCGCCTCGTGATGCGTCCAGCGGTGATGCGCCGAGCGATAAACCTCTGTATAATGAGGGCCATGAGGAGCAGATATGATTCAAGAAGGTGATCGGGCGCCGGATTTTGCGCTTAAAGATGCCAATGGCAAATTGTGGACCTTGGCTGACTTCAGCGGAAGGACTTTGGTGCTGTACTTTTACCCGAAAGACAATACACCGGGTTGTACCAAAGAAGCGTGCAGTTTTCGGGATCAATACAGCGAGTTCAAAAAGCGCGGCATAGAAGTTGTCGGCGTAAGTGCCGATTCGGAGAAGTCGCATCAGTCTTTTGCTGAGAAACAGCATTTGCCTTTTATTCTGCTTTCTGACCCGGAAAAGAAGACAATCGCCGAATATGGCGCCTATGGCGAGAAAAAGCTCTACGGCAAGACC
Source organism: Treponema sp. (assembly GCA_017849315.1). Classification (GTDB taxonomy): domain Bacteria; phylum Spirochaetota; class Spirochaetia; order Treponematales; family Rectinemataceae; genus JAFIHQ01. The sequence continues at coordinate 7,398 of JAFIHQ010000184.1, read as the reverse complement.
TACATGGGCATTTTGCGCTGCACGTTCATAATTGGTGGCGACGGCGTTGTAAAAAAGGTATTCCCCAAGGTTTCGCCAGCCGGACATGCCGACGAGATCCTGGCCGCACTGTAGTGTGCGCCATGCTGTTCGGAGCCCCTCGTTTTTTTTCGACAGTAGGTAATATTTTATTGACAATGTCGGCAAGGCATGTTTTACTTTCTCTTGGAAAATAATTATTTCCAGGAGGCATCTATGAGGATGACTAAGATCGGACGAGGGTTCCTCGTCGCGGCTGCTTTATTGTTTGTTTTGCCTTTCGCCGGCTTTGCTCAATCCGGCGAAATAGTGCTCAAATGGCCTTGCATCTGGGTTGGAAAGGACTCCAAAGCGCCTGCCATAGCAGAGATTGTTGATAACTTCAACAAGGCCAATGCCGGCAAGATCAGGGTAGAAATTGAGCCTTCAAACGATTACAACGCATATGAGCAGAAAGTAAGAACTGCAATTATGGCGGGTGTTGCGCCTGGTGACATCTTTACGCTTAAGCTCAATGCCTCGACGAAGGAGTTCTATTCAAGTAACCTCTTGATGGACTTCAGCAAGGATCTGACGGGGGAGTGGAAGAACAGCTTTGATCAAGGTGCTCTTCAGCAGTCGATAATCGGCGGTAAACTTAAGACATTGCCGATTGAGACCGCGGTTCTTCCTATCTGGTATAACGGCGATCTACTGAAGAAGGCTGGCGTTAGCAAGATTCCTCAGACCATTGACGAGCTTTGGACTGCTATGGACAAGCTAAAGGCCGCTGGTATCTATCCTTCCAGCCAGATGTCTGGTGATACCAATGCTTGGACAAGCATGATCTGGTTTTCCTGGTTTGCTACCTCCTTCGGAGGCCCAGATGTTTGGGATAAGCCCTTTACCGATAAAGCCTTTGTTGAATCTGCAAAGCTTATGAAACGACTCTTCAACGATTACACTACACCAGATGCTATCGGTGCGAGTGCGGGCGTTTCTGGCGGGCACTTCCTTGCTGGCAGGACGGCGATTTTTTCAAACGGACCTTGGTATGCAGGACGTGCTGACCTTAGAGCGACGAGTTTCTTCCCGAGCATCGTAATCGCGCCTGTTCCACCTGCCGGACCACACAAGAACATCATTATTAGCCGTTTGCAGGCAAACATAGCTGCAGGCGAAACCAAGGATAAGGCAAGACATGATGCAATCATCACCTTCCTTAAGTACCTTACGAGCAAGAACAACATGGCCAAGCTCGCAGAAAGCTCTGGATCGATGCTTGCCGTCAATTCGGGTTATGTGCCAACAGATCCATTACAAAAGCAATTCTATGACCTGGTTGGAAAAGGATATCAGACTGCTAACGACCTGGAAGCCGCACTTGGAGCGGAAGCCACATTGGAGTTTACTCAACAACTTTCCGCGCTCGCCCTGGGCAAAATAACGCCAGAACAGTTCTGTTCTCTTGTCGAGAAAAAAATAGACCGCTAATTCGCTTCTGATTTGCGCAACTCTTCCTGTCGCCTTCGAATAAGAGATTCGGATGAAAGACGGGAAGAGTTGTTGATCCGCCTGAGAGGAAGAATGATGAAAAGACATAATGCCAATAGGTACTGGATAGCCTTGTACCTGGTGCCTATCGTGGTTTTGTTTGGTGCTTTTTTTGTCTATCCATTGTTTTTTAACATCTACACGAGCTTTATGAAATGGAAAGGCTCAAGCGAGATGACCTGGAACAATTTTGCGAACTATAGCAAGCTTTTTAGCGACGATACATTCTTGCTTGCGATAAAAAACAATGTCATCTGGGCACTTTCTCAAGGGTTTATTCAGGTACCATTGGCTGCGCTCATTGCACTGATGCTGGCGCGCGAACCTAAGGGTTGGCGTGTCATGCGCACTGTTTATTTCCTCCCTAACGTAATTTCGACGGTGGCCATAGCAATGGTTTGGGTGGCGCTCTATAACCCACAATATGGCTTTATCAACGCGATTCTCAAGCTTTTTGGTGGTGAGCCAAGAAATTGGCTAGGAGATCCCAGCACGGCATTGGCTGCGATCATTTTGACAACAGTCATTTATGTCGGTTATTTCATGATCATCATACTGGCCGCTGTCATGGATATTCCGAAGGAACTCTACGAAGCCGCGCAAATTGACGGCGCATCCACGCTGCAGCAGGAGTTGCGTATAACGCTTCCCATGGTGCGTGGCACAATGGTAACTTGCATGACCCTGGCAATGGCCTATGGCATGCGACACTTTGAAAGTACATGGTTAATGACTGGCGGTGGCCCGGCATACTCCACCACAACTATGGGCATTATGCTCTATCTCAAGATGGATGCCCTTCGATATGGAGAAGCAAGTGCTGCTGGAATCGTATTAATTGTTTTAGGGTCGGTTGTTATTGTCGCCATAAGAAAGATAATGGGCAATAAGGACCCGATGGCGGAAGCAGCGCAATAGGGAGAACAGGAAATGGGTGTGTCTTTGCATGGTAGGTCTGTGGTGACCAGGACTCTCATGTGGATTGTCCTAATCTTTTTTCTTGTGGTCTCACTATTGCCATTTGTGTGGCTCATCATGAATTCTTTTAGAACGAACTATGAGCTTGAAACTGCTCCGCTTGGATTACCTTCCCGGCTCAGCTTTGAGAACTACAAAAGTGCAATAGCTACGGCCAATTTGCCCCGATTGTTCTTGAACTCGGTCTTGGTCTCGGTAGGGGCCGTCCTTCTCAACATAGCCGTGGCATCGCTTGCGTCATTTGTGTTTGCGAGGGAGGTATTCAAAGGCCGAGATACCATCCTCACGATTATTACGGCAGGCGTTCTCATTCCTATAATCTCATTTATGGTGCCTTATTTTACAATGATCACACGCACCCACCTGTATGACACGCTTACTTCGCTTATTCTTGTGTACGCAGCAATCAATCTTCCGGTGTCCGTTTCCCTGATCACTGCTTTTATGAAGTCTATCCCCAAGGAGCTTGAAGAAGCAGCAATAATCGATGGATGCGGTTTTAACGCACGCTTTACAAAGATTATTCTACCTCTTGCCAGATCTGGACTCGCAACCTCAGCGACGTTCTGCTTTATTTATGCCTGGAACGAATTCGTTATGGCCATGTTGTTTACATCGAGCGAGTCTTCCCGTACGCTGCAACTGGGCATCAGGTTTTTTACAAGCCAATTCATAACGGATTACACGGGAATGTTTGCAGCAATTGTGCTTTCTATGTTACCCACAGTCCTTCTTTACGTATTTCTTCATAACAAAATAATTTCCGGACTGACTGCCGGTGCAGTAAAGGGATAGCATTCCATGGCAGAGTTGATTTTTGCTCAAGGTCGAAACGGTTTTTCGGTGGGGCTTCGTCGCGCCTTCAGGTCCAATGAGTCCGCTGAATCTGTTGAATCTGATATGGCTGACGCTGCTAGGATTATGGGGGTTGGTTCGCACGCCTCAGGTGAAGGGCTAACTCACGAACGGGTCTTTATTGAACATTCTTTGAGTTGTCCTTTTCTGTATGCAGGTATTGGCAACGCACACTTTGATATGTATCGCGGAAACTTCAAAGTATCGGAGAAGCTTACTGCGCTTGTACCGCTCGCAGACTACGAAGTCTTACAGGCCACAGACAATCTCGTACATTTGCAAATGTTTGCAGAGAATGGTTTTAGCCTTGAGGTACAATTCTCGACGGTAAAGGAAAGACTTGCGATTTCTTTTGTTGGTCCAAAGCCTTTGCAGCTGAACCGTGTGCGAATAGCGCTTGTTGCAGAACCAGATGAATTTGTCTATGGGGGCGGAGAGCAATTCTCGTACCTCAATTTGCGCGGGAAATTGTTTCCTCTCTGGACGAGCGAGCAGGGCGTAGGCAGGAACAAGGCAACAAGAATTACGCAGCTAGCAGATTTGGATGGAGGCGCCGGCGGCGATTATTGGTGGACTTTTTTCCCTCAACCAAGTTTTGTGTCGAGCAACAAATGGTGGTGTGGTGTATCTAGCTCGGCATACGCCGAGTTTGACTTTAGGCAAAGCTCACGACATAACCTGTACATTTGGGACATACCATCGGGAATGACTATCGGTTTGGCGGACACTATGGCTGCCACCGTGTCTGACCTTTCCGCCTTTTTCGGCCGGCAAGGTTCGTTGCCTTCCTGGTGTTTCGATGGCGTAGTACTCGGCGTGCAGGGTGGAACCCGAGCCTGTCTTGAAAAACTCGAGCGCGCAAGGTCCTCAGGTGTCGCTGTGGCCGGAATTTGGGCTCAAGACTGGCAAGGCATCAATGTAACCTCTTTTGGGCAACGGCTGCGATGGAATTGGTGTTGGGACCAAGAGCGTTATCCTGGTCTGGATCAGGAGATTAAGCGCCTAAAGAAAGAAGGCATTCGCTTTCTTGGTTACATCAATCCGTATGTCGGGGCGGATATGAGCCTTTATTGTGAGGCTGCGCGCCAAGGCTATCTTGCTAAGGCACCCGGGGGCGACGATTATCGTGTGGACTTTGGAGAGTTCTTTGCCGGAATTGTAGACCTTACCAACCCCGAAGCTTTTAGCTGGTACAAGAATGTCATCAAGAATAACCTTATTGCCTTTGGTCTTTCTGGTTGGATGGCGGATTTTGGCGAGTATCTTCCTACTGATGCGGTCCTTTACGATGGGACAAGCGCAGAAATCGCACACAACGCATGGCCTGCACTGTGGGCCAAGTGCAACCGCGAGGCAGTAGACGAGGCCGTTGAAGAGGGCCTTGCCGCTCCAAACGATCTTGTCTTTTTTATGCGGGCTGGTGGACCGGGTAGCCAGCGTTACTGTCCTCTTATGTGGGCGGGAGATCAGAATGTGGACTGGTCGGTCGACGATGGCCTGCCCTCGGTAATTCCTGCTGCGCTTTCTCTAGGGCTCTCTGGCCATGGCCTTCATCACAGCGATATCGGAGGCTATACAACGCTGTACGGCATGAAGCGCACCAAGGAACTTTTTATGCGCTGGACCGAACTTGCAGCGCTTACCGTCTTTATGCGGACGCACGAAGGGAATCGGCCGCTGGACAATTGGCAGTTCGATTCAGACGATGAGACATTGGCCCATCTTGCCGCAATGACCTCTTTTCATAAGGCCTTAAAGCCTTATCTTGAGTATGTGGTATCAGAGAATTCAGCACTCGGAATCCCTGCTATGAGGCCGCTTTTCCTTCAATTTGAAGCCGATATGCCAAGTTGGACGATACAGGACCAGTACCTGCTGGGAACGCACTTATTGGTTGCGCCGGTCCTTGAGGAAGGGGCCAGAACCCGAAAACTCCATCTTCCTGCAGGTGAGTGGGTACATCTGTGGTCTGGAACCCACTATAGTGTCACAAACGAGGCGATGGGGACTGAGGTTTTGGTCGCAGCTCCACTTGGTGAACCGCCGATTTTTTGTCAAGCTAATTCCCCTTGGAGTGCTTTATTCGAGGAAGCAGTGAGTCAGGGTCGACGGTTCAAAAACTAGACAAATCTTAGTGAGTTGCAAAACCTCAGGAATCTCAATAGCGAGGCAGATGGATCTCAGTATTCTCCCCGCGTATTCCCGCAAATACACCTTGCTCTATCAGGACTTGGCGTTCAGGATGCGCAATGAGCCACTTGTTTCGCATAAAGAGTAAGCGCGCATCAAGGCTGTCTTGGCCGGCAAACTTGGCTTTGACAGCCTCTAATTCGCCGGGCTTGAGTTTTTCATTTGTCGTTCTTGGAAGTGCAATAATACTCTTGAAACCCGAAGGATAAACGCGGCAGGGTGCGTAATGAAGTACCTCGGGCAATAATTCCAGAACTGTGCCAGCTTCCAGATAAAAGCACGCCAGCCTGGATGAATCGAAGTAGCCTTCCGAACTCAAATCGCATCTCTGCCCGAGCAGAAGGACCAAATCTGTGACGGCTATGTCGATTTCAATAGATTTATGCCACTCGAGCCCGTTGAGACTAAAGCCTGTTCCATTGCAATAGCCAACTTGGATCGGCATAAGTCCAAAATAGACGGCTAGGTTCTGGGTTGCAGCGTGTGCCTCCAGTTCCGGGCATGAGGCAACATACCGATTTGTTCCTTCTTCGATGGAAGTGATTCTGTCTGCCAAGTCTATGAGACTGGAGAATGTGTCGGACGGGATAATTCGACCGAATTTGCCGAGCAGCGGATCGTCGATCGCCCGCACAACCAGGTTTTTGTTGGCTGCTTGGATCTTTTCTCTATTTGACATATGACATCCTTTTTTGTCTTCTACGACGGTTCAGGTTTTTACGACGGTTCAGGGATTCTCTAGGCAACAAGCATGACAATTCCCGTTAAGAGAAGTGTCGAAAAAATAAGCACCTTAAACGTGTCCGGCTTTACCCTTTGATGTGCCCACTCTCCGGCAACGATGCCCGCAGCGAGAAAAGGCAGCATGGCAAGGGTCTTTGTTGCAACCGGTTGCGTTATTGAAGAAGAGAACACATAAGATCCAATGATTATGGAATTGAGTGTTACCCAAAGAAGACAAAGTGTTGCTCTAAAACGACCCTTTTCAGGAAGTGATTGTGACGCATAGAGAACTATGAGCGGTCCGCCGGAGGAGAAAATCCCATGAATAATTCCACCCAGAAAAAGGAGCACGTAACCAACAGCTTTGGGCATTCGTATTTGTCCCACTTTTGGAAAAACAAACTGTACAAGCTGGATGGATGCTGCAACAATGATGAAATACGAAAGAACTCTCTTGAGCGGCGCAGCGTCGACATGGTGGAAAAGATACATCCCTATAGGTAGGCCTGCCAGGACAAAAGCCAGTATCTTGCCGAACTCATGCCACGCTATGTCCTTATGCTTCGTGATGACAATGTAAAGCGAAAGGATCCATGCAAGAATGGTGAGCACTTCCACGCCCTGCTTAACTCCAAAGAGCGCAGTTATAAAGGGCAAAGCGAGAACCGTACAACCAAAGCCCGTTATGGCTTCCAGGGCGTGGGTAACAAAGACAACGAACCCAGCCAGAAAAACCGTAGCGATCTCTGTCATGCCTTTGCCTCAAGCAGGGCATAGACTTCGTCTTTTGTGACGGGTGGCATACTGTTCGCCATTTTAGGATCGTCAAAAGCGCGTTCGAATCGTTTTCTTATCTCGCTGCTGTCGATTTTGATGCCGAGATTCTCAAAAGTGAAGGGCAATCCCATTGCGGCTTTAAGGCCGACGATGTGTTCAAGGAGTCGCGCTCCAAGATCGTCGGGCTTGCCGGCTCCTTTGTTTTCTTCTACTTCGCCAGCAGCTAGAGCAAAAACCTGCCTTGCCAGAACCTCAAGCGAAGCTCTTACCCTAGGATCTTTTGCCTGGAGTCTATAAGCGTCCTCGAGTGTAAAGGCGCAAGCC
>JAFIHQ010000183.1 GCA_017849315.1 Treponema sp. | reverse complement strand
CAGACTTGTACGCTAACCACCTGCGCTATTGCCCGGCGCCATATCGAGGCGGCAATACCAAACTATAGATGCCCAAAGGTTGACCGCTTCGAAATAGCAGAGAGAGGCTATCACAGCAGACACGCGAGTGTCAATGCAAAGCTACAAACACTGAAAAGCCTCATCCCCCGGCATGGGGTCTATGCCTGGCCGCGTCAAGGCAAAATCGTACTTTACTGGGTCCTCTGGTGAAAACTCGGCAAAGCGCCTGGTCACTTCCAGAGCCATGCGCAACGTCGGCGCAGGATAGTGCGGGAGGGCTGGGTAGTACGGGGCAGAAGAACGCCCAGCTTCCGCCTTACCTCCCACCTTCCTTCCGCGTGGCACACCCTGATTGTGGCGCGGGGTGTGAGGCTGGGGGCGGGGAGGAATGAATCCAAGCCGATCGTGGCAGGTGCGCAGCATGTGAAGGTCGAGTGGCACAACGAGGCGCGATGCAGAAACACCTGTCCATCCTCCCGGATCGACGGCATCGCAACGCACCATCCACCGCAAGAATAAAAAGAGTCGTTTGCACGCCGAGCCAGAGTTCGGGCTTGGGAGCAGGTTCTCTCTGAAAGGCGCATACGCATGTAAGGCTTCCACAAACTTCGAGGCTGCCCCCACGATTGTTCCATCCGCACCGTCTCCGCGCAAAAAAAGCGCCTCAAGCGAACCGTACTCAGAGCGGGCACGCTGAATCGCCTTCAGAAAGCCAATCATGTCGTACGGAAAACAAAACCGGTACTGAAAATTGCCCCAAAATTCCTGGAAGTCGGAATCGGTGAGGCTGTCGAGCATGGTTGCAGGATGGCCACCAAGGGGCGCAAGCGCTTTTTCACAAGCACGCAGGATCAAATCCACGCTCCCAAAAGCCAACATTGAGCAGACAATACCGGCGACCTCACGGTCCGCAACGTCGTTATAACGCAAGACGATGGCAAGCGGATCACGGCAAACTCGCTCACGCCTGTTACATTCGCTGTAGATTTCTTCTAAAAATGAAGCAATCTCATCGTTCCCGAGCGTAAAGGTTGTGGGAGGACAGTTGGCTGTGATATCATTTTTCATTGGTTTCCGGTAACTTTCCTGTAACTTGGGTTGTTCATTCTAGGATTTGAGGCTGATTGTGTCCAGCCTTGGATTGTACTAGAATAACCCTAGTGTTCGGAACTAGCCGGGCAAATTCAGGCCGGATCATTGGCAAAAAGCCAGAGGTGCAGAGTAGCGCACAAAGTTGGAAATGCAGCAAAATGGCAGCAACTGCCTCTTGCTCTGTGCAAAAAACAGCTAACCACGACAGCTGGCAGGCTTAACCCCAGATTCCAGGCCGATTTACTATATGTAAGCCCACTTTAGTTGGGCTTAAGGCATCTCGTGGAGATACAACGAAATGACTTCTGTAGGAGAAAGGCGGGGTTTTGCTCCGTTCCTATGTCTATTTATCTTAGGTTTTTTGGTGTTTTGGGGGTTGCCCCAACGTCGTTGCGAATTGCAAGCTCAAGAGGCAGTCAGCACAGCTTCAACTCCTAAGACAACGGCCTCGTTGTTTAGCCCAAGTAGCCTGGTGCTTCCATTTGCGGGGGGTGTGACGCACCAACCTGGCTCGGATCAGGCCACTTCCAGCGCTAATCCGGGCGTAAACCCAACGAATTTGGACGAGAACGGCGACCTTGGCACTCCTGCAGGGTCGAGCACATCGACGACTGGCCCGACTGTTGTACCTGATGCCTCAAATGTGCAGAGTGCGGCGACTGATACACAAGCTCAGAGCTCGTCTGCAGCCGCGGATGGAACCTCGCTTAACACGATTGTCTCCGCAGGCGTCCTTGTGGATGGTCTGCAGTACGACATTCCAATGCCCTGGGGGCACGAGGAGTTTGAAGCACAGCGGGCTTATTATCTCACTTCTGGGGGCAAAAAATGGCTGCAGGCGGTTATGGAACGCGCCCTGCCCTATATTGCCTACGTCGAAAAAAAAGTGGAAGAACTCAAGCTTCCTAAAGAGCTCATTTTCCTGCCCGTGATCGAGTCTGGCTATTCACCTTTTGCGGTGTCCAGAAGTGGTGCCACAGGAATTTGGCAGTTCATGCGTAATTCGATATCTGGGTATGATATGGCTATTTCCGACTGGCTGGACGACCGCAAAGACTTTATGAAGAGTACTGACGCAGCTCTTCTAAAGCTAAGAGAAAACTACAACACGCTTGGAGACTGGCCGCTCGCCATTGCTGCGTACAATGCGGGACTCGGCGCGGTGTCTCGGGCTGTAAAGGCGTCCGGCAGCGACACGACCGACTTTTGGTCGCTCTACGAAAGCAAGAAACTTGCGCGTGAACCACTTTCTTATGTACCTCGCTTCTTGGCTGTCGCATCGATTCTGCGCTATCCGACACTTCATGGATTACCCGACGAATGGGGCGAAAAAAACGATTGGACAACGGTAGAAACTTCGCGCCAAGTGGACTTAAGCATTCTGGCGGAAAAAGCAGGGATCCCTCTGGACATACTCAAGTGTGGCAACGCTGAACTGCGATACAACATTACCCCGCCCGTAGACACACACACTGTAAAGGTTCCTGCGGAAAAAGCCGAGGCAGCAAAAACCGTTCTGGAAGACACAAACTCGCCACTCATGAACTACACTATTTACAAAGTAAAGTCGGGAGACACCTTAAGCAAGATTGCTCAAACTTACAAAACACCGATCAGTCTTATTCTAAAAGCAAATCCTGGTGTTAATGTAAATAAAATAGCAGTTGGACAAGTATTGATGATTCCGCGCATTTCTGGCGATTCAGCAGCATCCGGCTCATCCAAAGCTGACAATACGACTAGTACCAGTACCAGTACGCCCAGTGCAAACACGAATGCCTCTGCCAAGCTGAGCTATACGACCTATACTGTGAAAAAAGGCGACAGTCTCTCCAAGATCGCATCGCTTTTCTCGACGAGCGTGTCAGCAATAGCAAAAGACAACGGAATCAGTCCCAATAGCATTATAAGGATCGGTCAGAAGCTCAAAGTCCCAGTCAAGCAGTAGGCCTCCCCAATCTCAGCCGTTTACAGGGTGTGGTCATACAGCCGCACCCTGTACCTAAAGCACCCTGTACCCGCAGTACCCTGCGCCTAAAGACAATCACCCTGCGAGCTGGGCAAAGACCTTTGCATCGCCAATGGCGTTTGCAATGTGTGCCGACTCGTTCGGTTGGTGAGCTGTGTCTTCAATCTTGCACCACACGACACAGTCGAAGCCGGCCTTACGCAAGTACGCGCCAACCGTGCCTCCGCCAATACCAATCGCCTTGGCGTCGACGCCATAGACTTCCTTAACGGCCTTCTTAAGGGCGAGCACGACTGGCGCGTCGGGCGGCGTCGCGCGCGATTCGTTGGCCTGCAGAATCTCCAGTTCAACCTTAACACCGTATTCTTTTTCAACCGCCTCACACTGCTTGCGCACTTCGGCGAGCGCCATATCCACAGGGTACTGTGGCAGGATACGCATATCGACATAGAAGACATCTTCACCGGGGATGGTGTTGACGTTCGGCACATTGGCCTCTTTTTTGGTGGGGTTGATCGTAGTCCGGTCAGGCGAAAAGAGCGGATCACGTGCTGTAAACACACGATTTTCGAGTGAATGGATGCGCAGCACGAGGTCGCTCGCCGCAAGGAAAGCGTTGTTGCCCTTATCCGGCATGGCTGCGTGCGTCTGTTGACCCTTTGTGATCACCTTGAGCCAGCAAATGTTTTTCTCCGCCACCTCGATTTCAGTTGCGTCAACACTGCCACCATCAGGAATCACGATGAGATCGCCCTTCTTGAAAATGTCGTAATTATCAATAATATGTTGAATTCCGAATTTTGAGCCAACTTCCTCGTCCGCCACAAAAAGCAACTTAATGGTCTTTTCCGGCACGATGCCCTGCTTGAGGAATCCAAGCGCCGTCATGACGCCGGACACAAGGCCCTGCTGATTGTCTTCCACGCCCCGCCCGTACATGACCCCGTCCTTGACCACGACCTTCCACGGGTCAGTCTTCCAGAGCGAACGCTCCCCTTCCGGCACCACGTCGAGGTGCGCCATAATCCAAAGCCGCGAACTGTCGTCTTTGCCAGGAATCGTGGCGACCATGTTTGGCCTCACGCCGCTCGGCACGCGTGGATCCTTTGCGTCCATGTGGACAATGTCCGTTATGCCATTGGCGCGCAGCCATTTTTCCAGAGCAATCGCCTTGTCCAGTTCTCCTTGTCCACCTGACTCCGGCGCGATGGCTGGAATGGAGGTCAAAAGGCTTTCCAATTCGACTACCTTGTCCGCCGAATTCTCAATCCACGACATAACCTTTGCATTCATTATAAACTCCTTAAATCATTGTAATACTGAAATTTAATACCTGACTGCAGCAACGCTCTCATCTATTGAGCCTTTTTATTATTGAGCCTTTTGATGCCGCTCATAGGCACGCCACGTTGTTTCCAGAAGCGTATCCAGGTCTGAATAGTGAGGTTCCCAGCCCAAGACCTCGCGGGCCTTGGCGCTCGATGCGACGAGCCTCGCTGGATCGCCCTTGCGCCT
>JAFIHQ010000182.1 GCA_017849315.1 Treponema sp. | reverse complement strand
GGTTATGTCCAAACCGGAACCATAAGCCCACATGATTTTAAACTTGCCGGTTGTCGGGATCACCTTGTCGTATTTGTCTTTGGTATCGAGCAATCGCGTGAATTCGAAAGTGACCCAATCCCCGTTGCGCGAGCCCGCATATGCCAGTATGTCGGACGTCCCGCCCTGTTCGGTGTCCGGTTTGTGCGGACCAAAGGCACCGGAACACCATTCGTCGTAAACCTTGACGTCCGTACTGTCTTTTACGGCGACAAGAATCATATCGGATTTTGCCATAAAGCTTCCCGGATCGAAGCCTACTGAGATCCAGCCCGGTGTCTTGGCCACGATTCCCATGTGCACTTTGTCGCCGTCGAACTGCCAGTAGAGCTTGTAGTTTCCCTTGTCGAATTCCGTCTGATACGTATATTCGCCCGAAGAGACTTCGCCGTCGATGTTGACGGCGAACGAGGCGGGCACCGCTACAAAGAGGGCAACCACCAAGACTGCAATACCAAATCTTGCCTTCATAAAAACTCCTCAATCATTGAAAATTATCAAAAACTGAAGAGGCCCGTCATGATGCGCACAACGGGCCTAGCAGTTGCTACTTTATGATGTGCCAGTTCAGTTCAATGGTTTGAACTTTTCCTTGGCCGAGCCGCAGATTGGGCAGACCCAATCCTCCGGAAGTTTTTCGAACTCTGTGCCGGGCTTTACACCGGAACTGGGATCGCCTTCTGCTGGGTCATAAATGTAGCCACACACTGAGCATTTGTACTTTTTCATTCGCACCACCTCCCCTTTTTGTAGGCCTCGATTCTAGACATATTTAACCCTTTACGGGGTTTTTTCATTTTACGCCCCAATAACCAATTTTGAAAGCCCGACCGCATCCTGAAGCGCCGCTGCGATGTCGCGGGGCGCCGCCGCGTCGCCGATGACAAAGAGCTGCGGCACCTTGCCTTTGAGCGCGTCGTACAGCTCGCCATTGGCTTTCTTGATGCCGGTCTCCACTACGGCGTCCACATTCTCAATCTGTCCGCCCGTGGCCAGATAAATATTGAACAAGCCGGCATTGCCGTCCTTGACTTCGGTTATGACGCTCATAGGATGCAGCATGAGGTCCGGGTTGCCGGCCAACCGCTTGAAGTTGTCCAGCAGAATGGGCGCCGTCACATTTTGTCCGTTGAAGAATGCCGGGCTCACCCAATGGACCTTTGCGCCCTGTTTGAGCAAAAGTTCCACCGTTGCCGACCCCTCCGTGCTGGCGTCATTGTCCATCACCACTACATTCTTGCCGGTCACCTTCTTGTTGACGGCATCCAAGGTGTTGTAGAAGCAGCCCCATGCACTTCTGGTTGCAGCCCAGGCAGCCGCGTATCTCGTCAGCCTTACCGGCCTTGGCCTTCTTCGCCCAGAACGGATCCGCGATCAGCGCCCGCGCCATTCCAACCAGATCGCAGGTGCCGTCCTCCAGCGCCTGTTCCGCCATGGCCGGCCACACAATCCGCCCGTTGCCGATGATGACTGCGCCCGTCTCTTTCTTGATCCGCGCTATGTCCTGCAGCATGAAGCCCTGTGGAACGTTCATAGACGGCACGAGCATGTCGATGCTCTCCCAAGTCCCGGAATCGATGCTGATGTAATCCGCGACGGCCGCGATCAGCTTGGCATAGACAAGCGCTTCGTTCACGCCATAGTCGCCCTGTACGTAGCGGTTGATGCACAGTCGTACCCCGATTGGCACGTCGTCCATACGCTCGCGCAACGCCTTTAGGATTTCCACCACGATTCTGACATTGTTTTCCAGGCTGCCGCCGTATTCGTCGGTGCGTTTGTTCTTGGTAAGCGAGACAAATTGCCCCAGGATTCCGTCGTGTGCCACCTTGATTTCGAGCCCGTCCAACCCGGCTTGCATGGTGGTCACCGCGCTCTGCACAAAGGAATCTTCCAACTCTTTGATTTCTTCCAGAGTCAAGGCCTTTGGAACTTCGCCGACGGTCAGGTCCGGCACATTGGAAGACGCCCATGTCGGCCTAGAGGTTTCCCAGCTCTTGGTCTGGTTGCCCATGTGGGAGAACTGAACGAAAATCTTGGCGTCGTATTTGTGAACGGCGTCTACAATTTTCTTGAATTTCGGTACGTTCCCCGCAACGTAGCCCGCGTGCATCCCCGGATAGAGGCCGGTCGGGTGCGTGATCACGCTGGGAATGATGACAGCCCAGCCCCGCCCTCCGCACGTTCCGCATAGTAGTAGGCGGATCGGTCCGTCGGAGCAAAATACTGGTCTCCATACGATGTGGCGTGGGGCAAGAACACCACGCGGTTTTTGAGTTCGACATTTCTGATCTTGAGCGGTGAAAAAAGCACCTTAAACTCTTGCGGAACGTCGGGCTCCCTTTCTGTACTGCCGGTAGTAACCATAGGCAACCTCCCATCAGAAACATAAAGAGAAACACTATATTATAGAATCATAATATTTGAGCGCGCAAGAGGTTACAACAATGGTGTCGACGGCATCTGGCGCGATCGCAGACCCCCTGTTTCGATATCAAAAAATAACATTACGACTTTACACATTCCCAAGGTCACCGTATGATCTATTTATTGATGTAACATTATTTAGCGTTAGCCTTGGTGCAGTAGTGCTTGAAAAGTCAGAAACGCCGTTACGCGCTCGAACGGGAGCAATACATGACTAGAATTCTGCTTGTCGAACCGCACACACTTTTGAGAGAAGGATTGCGCTTGTTGCTCTTAAATCGAGACGACACCGAAATCGTCGGAGTAGCCGATACAGCCCAGAACGCATTCCAAAGCGTGGAGACACTCTGCCCGGACCTCTGTATTATCGACACCGGTCTCTCGGGAGAATCACTCATAGAAACTGTGTCCAGATTGAGAGAGCTTCAGCCCGGGCTCAAGCAACTCATGCTTCTGGACGCCAATCACGAAACACTCGTACGGCTCCTTCTTCAGACTGGCGCCAACGGTATCGTTTGCAAGTCGTGTGCTTATGAAGAACTTGATTTTGCAATAGGCGTAGTACTGTCCGGTTACTACTTTATCAGCCCCGAATTGATGAATGACGTCGTAGAATCATACCTGTCGCACAGCGACACATACGAAAACCCGACCAGTAGGATTTCTAAGCTGTCACAACAAGAAAGACGCGTCCTGTCCATGCTGTGCCATGAAATACCTCCCAAGGCCATAGCACAGGAACTCGGAATTTCAAGAAAAACTGTCGACATTCACAAAAAGAACATTAAGCGTAAGCTGGGCGTAAGTTCAGATATTGGGCTCATGAAAGCCGCAATTTCTGCAGGTGTTCCAATTGAAGACTTCGACATAAAGATAAAGGAGGATGCGGCTTCTGCAAAATTGGAACTGCAAGTAGGTACCAGAATTGCTCAATGAAATGATTGGGTCTGTTGGCACTGTCAAGAAAAGGTACACTAATGCTATACTTAAATGTTATGCTTACCTTACTGGCATTATGACACTAACATGACAATGCAAGATCAAAATAAGAAGCAAAAAAGCTTGGCCTCTGCAATTCTTTCTGTCGCAAACAGAGTGGATGGAGATAAGAGCTACATACCTTTCTCATGGAAAATTCTTCCCGGTAAAGTGGACACAGACAATAGACAGTTTAGAATTAGCCTCGTCCCAGAGCGCGATTGTCAGGGATTTCTATTTCTGGCTTCGGATCGGGGAAAAGCACAGTTGCTGTATGAGTGGCAAGCCAAAGCAAAAAAAGAGGTCCATATACCTTCTGCCTGCGATCTGCTCTGGGACGGAAAAGACGATTCCCTCCTGATACTGGTCGTTGTAGGTGACAGCGCTTTGGCCTGCGAGGAGTCGCCAGTGTACCGTGAGGCACACGACTCCTGTAACAATGACTCCGATGGATTCTCGTCTACAAAATCTCCCGTCATTCTGGACGCCTCAACGTTAAGCTCGCTGTACTGAACCCCTAAATGGCGAGGCTGACTACCTGCCTAGCTGACCGCTTCACTTGTTCTCAAGGCATAGTGGACGAAAGAAGCCCACAAGCCAGGCGATGCGAACTCTTGCCCCCACAGACCTCTTGACGCTTTTCGTTTGCTTAGAAGGAATGCGTCATCAAAAACTCTGTCGGTAATTCCCTTTGCGCGCTCGATTTCTGTGCAGGCATACACTTTTTCCATGAATGCCGCAGTGCTGTCGTCGCGGATATTCCACAGTGTGGCATAGACCGATTTTGATCCAGAACGCAGGAACGCATCGATAAATCCAACAGAACCTTCTGTCCACGACATTTTCCCCAAGGCTGAGCCACACGCCGACAATACCACTGTGTCAACGTCGAAATGCAGATTCTCGATCTCTTTCGTCGTCAAGATGTTGTCGCCGTTAGGAAAGAACACGAGCGCGCCTTCGTCGCCTTGTTCAGAATAGAACGCATGGACGGCAATATGCACGATGTCCCAATGCCGACTACAAAGCGCCTCAACAAAGGCCTGCTTTGTTGCATCGCCGGCAAGAAGCAGTGTGTTGTTCGAAGAGATTGAACATGCAGATCGAGCTTCTCGAGCCGCTCCGGGCAGGCGCGGCAGGTCCATACCTGTACTCTTGCGCAGCGTTGTTCTTAGCTTGTCCTCAAAAACAGCAGAGCTATCCGCCTCAGCGGTGGACTCGGCTCCGTACTGATTTGCGCTTACCACCGAATATTCTTCATTCTGAAAAGGATCTCCTACCGCCAGTACCGGAGCGCTCCACCCATGCTCCATACTTACCTCTATCGACCTTTCTACGGTCAGCAGCGGGCTTTTTGTATAAAGAATTTCGTGCTCTTGCAGGACGAACTGCCCCTGTGCATCTCTCAACGCTTCAAACGGGAAAACCGAAAGCGTTCCTGACGGGCAAATTATCCATTTTTTGCACACATTGACACTGTGTCCATCGGCTCCAAAAAACAGTGCATAGAAGGACGAAGCCAGAGTGCAGGCCTCGTCGCTGCAATCTTGGAGCTCTTCCCGGAACTTGCCGACAGCGTCACTCAAAATGGACTGAGAAGAACGGCACCGATCATCCGCAGATCCCTCATTGGATTCATCGTTGTTGCCGATAGCAAGAGAAAATCCGCGCCCGATGCCATCAGCAGACCGAAGTCCCACTGGGTTCTTGCGCTCGGCAACACAATCAAGTCCAGAGATTTTGACATCCTCTCTGGTGAATCTGGTGGACCTGGTGGAGGGCAAAAAGGCAACATTTGCACCGGTAAATGCCGATCGCAGTTCGTCAGCATCCAAAAGGTGTCCGGTCAAGTTGCGTGCTGTACGAGAAAAAATAGCAAGCGAGTTGCCCTTGAGTGGCAAGAAAACGAATTCGGCGGTGTCATCGTCCAACGTCGGCAAGGCCTCATTCCCAGATATCCTAAAATGCTCAGCCAGACTCTTGGCTAACAGCTGGAGCGCAGCTCGGTATGCCCTGGCGACTTTCCCTTTGCGCAACAAGAACTCGATGTGGACAGAAAAAATCTCCTGCAGCGAATCGACAAAGTCGCGCCGATATGCCTCTGGAGTGCTCTGTCGCACCTTCATTGCCTGTTCACAAGCCTTTTTTAGGGCTACACCCGCCCGCTTCTGATCCCCGTGAACAAGAAGTACCTGCCCTTGCTCCGTAAGCGCATGTGCAAGATCCAAAGACGCGTGTAAAGGTTGCAGCAAATCGACCGCACGAGATGAATACTGCGCAGCAGCGTCCAAGTTCCCCTCGCCTCGTGCGCACGAAGAAAGCAGGACAAGCGCTCTACCCTGCACGGATTTTGCGGCGTTGCTTTGCAGATTGTCGATGATGGCCCGGGCATCTTGCTCCGCGAGCCTATCTTTATTCAGCCTATGATAACACATCATGCGCACTGCCCTCGCATCTGCTTCTTTGTCCGGAATCTGGCGGGCGGCAGCAGCCTCTATTGCTTTGTCAGCCTTATAAATGGCATCTTGGTACGCACCTATGCCGTACAACGTGGTAGCTTGCAAGCTCATTAGACTCAAGGCCGCGTTGGCTGACATATTACCCTTAAGGTTCTCCAATCTCCTTGCCGATTCTTCGTATCTACCAAGCGAACAAAGCGCCCGGGCTTGTCCGAGCCTAAGGGTCACGCGATACATTACCTCCGAACCGAGACACGTTTCCGCTTCCTCGTAGTATTGAAATGCCAGGGTATATTTCGAGTTATTCTCTGCAAGTTGCCCCAAATACATAAGGGCAACCCCTGTTTCCGTGTCCCGCTTCAGCGCCCGTCCTCGTTGCACAGTTTTCTTAAAGCGTGCCTCGGCCTCTTTTCTCGCCCCCGTGCGATACAAAGCGACGCCATATGCAACCGATGTCTCAAGCGCCTGCTCTGGCATTGCGACCGAATCGAAAAGCTCGGTTGCATTCCTGTACCCCGCTATGGATTCGCTGTAATTACCAAGCGTATACTGAACGATACCACGTGTCGCCTCCGCGACTGCCTTTTCGTATTCATCTCCCAAAAGAGCCAAGGAATAACCCCTGTCAAAGGCTTGTTCCATGCGTTCTGAATCGCCTTCTTCTCTTCGATACCCCAACATGGTGGCCAAATCCAGTAGTGCCCTGGCTTCTGCCTCGCGATTGCCAGCTTCTTTTGCAAGCCGCGCCGCGTCGCTCAAGAATGTGACCGCCAAATCAAAATCACTCGCAGACTGAGCGCGTATTCCGAGACAAATCAAAGCCCATGCCTCTTCGTCTCGCTTACCTTGTGAGCGAAAAAACGAAAGCGCAGCCTGCAGCGCATCGTCGCTATCCTCAACGGGCAAGCGTAAATGAAGTTGACACACTTCATACCCCAGTGAAACAGAAGACCGCTCGGTTTCATTAGTCGCTTCGCTTCTTAGGGTCTGAAATAGCTTGAGGGCCTTCTTGAAGTGCCGCCCAGCGATGAGTCTTTGCCCTTCTTCGATTTTGTCCGAAACTCGACGTGACGGACCTTGCGTCCGTTTTGAGTCGATCATAAAGCCTCTTCTATAAACGACAATTTGAAATTTACAGTTAGAGAACTCGAAAATCTCACGCCCATTATATAACAGTTTTCTAAATCGTGCACGATTTCGTTGCCAAACAAGGGAATAAAGAAACAAGGGGATAAAGAAAGTAAAGAATCCTGTATCGATATTAAGCATTTCTTTAGCACGTTTTTCAGATTTTCTGATATCGCTACAAAAGACACTGTGAAAGAATAATTTTAGCGCACTTTGATAGTCGTATGTCCGCCGAACGTTTGCAGACGGTTCCTGTTTTTATGGACGCACACTGGGGAGGATTTATGAGAGCTTTTGACAAATTCAGTCGGTTTATGTTAGTAGCACTTGCACTCTCATTGGTTGTGGGTTGTAGCCTCAAAACTGGCGGTTCTAATGGAGAGCCTCAACCCTCCGATGAAGATACCGCTATCTATGGCACCTACGATTGTTGGAGTTATTCGGCTGCAACCGGGTGGATAAAAACCCCCAATAGCCAATTAGTGCTTTCGGCAACCTCGCTTAAAATGGCAGGAACACAAATCTTCCCAAGTACAAATCCAAACTACAAAAACCAGACACTTCACAGTAAAGACGGTCAGATTTGGATGGAAGCAAAAGTGAGCGGTACACTGCAAACAGTCTATCTTTATGACTATTACCTCCAGGATGCGACTGCCTATGGCACACCAATCCTCTGGGTAAAAGGTGAATACACGAATACCGCTACGATAACTTCTGCTCCCGATCCTGCAACTGCATCGGTAAGTCAGCTACTTGCTTATGTCCCTGTAGGAAAAACACCACAACAACAGCCCTCATCCACCAAAAGCGTCTATGCATTTGGATGTGCAGTTTCCGAGTACGATTCTTATCACAATGTGCTCTCAGGGCTACCCTATTATTGGAAAGACAATGTGCCGAACCACCTGGAAATGCCAACCGGTGCTACCAGTGCTACGGCGCTTGCTGGTTATTTCGTTACCAACAAGATGTATATTACTGGCCTGGCTTCAGACGGTTCAGTTTCTGAGTGTGGTTACTGGGAAGATGGTGTCTGGCACGGATTCCCTGGATTCAATTTTCCTATGAGTTATGTCGGCGGCAATGATATGACAGCCATGGGCCTATTCACCGGTACGGATATCTATTTAGTTGGGACAAAGTCTGCTCAACCTGGCCATGTAGGCGAAGGCGGATATTATAAGAACGGGGTCTGGAATACACCCGTATGTGATAATGGATATTCACAGGCATACCCCGTTGGCATTGTCAGCGATGGAAGTGACATCTATATATGCGGAATTTGTTGCGATAGCAGTAATAAGTATAGAGCCTGCCATTGGAAAAATGGTAGTTTTTCTCTCTTGGAAGGAGCAGATGATCAGGAGTCCGAGACAAATTCGATCACTATTTCCGGGTCGGACGTCTATATCGCCGGAGAACGGATAACTTCTGATGGAGTATATAGTGCCGGTTATTGGAAGAATGGGCTATGGCAGGCGATGACAACAGGAGAGAATCCTTATCATTTCAACTCCATAATGATAGACGGGAATGACGTGTATGTCGCATACATTTATGATTACATTTATGAAATCATCGAATATTCGCTTTTTCGTTCCGGCTACTTCAAGAATACGGCAGAGCACCAGCTCCCATTTCTACACGGAGAGCCTCCATGTGCGACATCCATATGGAAATCTGACGGCGATCTGTACCTAAGCGGAATCTATGTAAGAGCGCAAGGATTTGAGGGTGGCTACTGGAAAAATGATGAATGGCATCCAGTCCAAAGTCCCAATGGGACACTGACCGATAACATGGTCTTGTCGGTGGCACTGCACTGAGGTTAGAAGCTTTAGCCCCTGCGGTTCGGCACCAAGACAGCAAAGAGATCGAGAATACCTATTTGGGAAGATTCTGTATCATAAAATAATCCACAAAATCGTCGATGGGCAGGTCAATTGCTGGCCTGCCTTTTTTTATACTCGAGATGTCCCGCAGCCGGTGAGTTTTGTGGTTATGTTGCCCGGAGTTCGATGATGTGGCGGCGACGGGCCTCTTTGCATCGATTCGATATTTGCTTTAGAATTGACCCTGCAAGAATCCATGTAATTCCGCCCGATTCTTCCCAAGTTGCTTTTTGAAGTTCCCTAAGGAGGGCTTATGACTAGTCTTGTAGATCGAAAGTCTTTTAAGTTGATGCTCTTTGCCGTGTTGGGCGCGTTCGTGGCACTAGCCCCCTTGAGCGCTCAAAGCCTGACACCCTACGACAGGACCATTCGCGTTTCCGGCAGCTACCAGACCACCGTAATCGCCGACATGGCAGTGCTGACGCTCTCCGTCACCAAACAAGCTGCCACGCCCCTTATGGTTCAGAAAGCCGTCACCAATTCGGCAGACAAAATCGTCAAGGCGCTGCTCTCCTTGGGGATCGAACGCAAGGACATAGCCACAAGCGCCTTTTCCCTCTCTGCCGTTTACAACGACCAGGAAGGCAAGCAGAACGAGATCGTCGGTTACCGCAGCACGAGTACCATAACCACAACACTCTACGACACGAGCAAGGTCAGTCTGGTGGTTCAGACTGGCATGGAAGCCGGTGCTAACGGAATTGATTCGCTCAACTACCAAAAGAAAGACGCAGATACCATGGAAATCGAGATGTACCAGAAGGCAGTGCTCAATGCCATGGACAAGGCCGCTGCCATGGCGCAAACCCTCGGCGCGACACTCGGTAAGGCGGTCACTGTAGAGGAGCAGTCGTTCTCTTCGCGCGGCCAAAACGAGCCGGTGTACTTAATGAAGGCCATGGCTGGTCCTAGTGCGCCCGAAGAAGCCTTTGCGCCAGGCAGCCTGCAGGTGAGTGCCTCGGTGCGTATTGTGTTCGAACTGGAATAAGCCGAAAAAAGCACACTCAACATCTAGACTAAGTGTGGGCCTATATCATAGCCCCTAATGGTCCCAATACTTTCACAACCGCGCACTCACTATATTCATTAAATATTCGTTATTTGCCTCTTGAAGTATACTAAACTAGTACTACAATTATTAATGCCACAAGTTTAAACGCTACAGAATATTGTAGTCGACAAAAAAGATTAGTTAGTAAGGAGGGAAGAAGCCGTGAAGAAGAAATGGGCACTCAGCGCGTTGATGGTCTTGATGTCGGTTGTGTTACTGTTGTTGCTTTCGGGCTGTTGGTTATTTGGCTTTACTTTGTCTGGTTCCCCGACAATAACCATCTCCCCGAATACAGTGACAAATGGGCAGACAGGAGAGCCTTATAAATTTACGGTGACTGCCAAGAACATTCCATCAGGCACAAAGAAGGTGACCTTTGATTACAATTTCGGTGACGGTAGCGCTAATGCGACAGGCAGTGAGGAAGCAACGGTGTCTGGTGGAAAGGCAAGTATCGAAATCTCCCACTCGTATAGCGCAAACAGTGCATATGGTTTGACTGTTGCAGTAAGCGATGACACGGACACTTTGGCAACAGGATATGCAACTGTACTTATCGGGACGGCAAGTGCTGGACGCAATTACACGCTTACTAAGGCTAATTATGATGCGGAGGCGTGGGTAGCTGCAAACTCTGGTGGTTATGGGATCACCGTCGATACATGGGACATCAGTGCTCTCCCAAAAGGCTGCAAGTTTGATCTTAGGTTTGATACTCAGGGTATACCAGACAAGTATATCATTGAATATCCTGACGGAACAATTGTACACGATACCGGATGGCGTGGGAATTCTTCTTACAATGGCAGCCCGCTTTATCCGGGCGGGGTTGTGGGAGGTCCTGAAGGAGAAAAGGATAATATATTTGTCAAGGGCTCACAGACGCATTTCAAGGTAACAATTATTGGTCCCGATCCATACACCGCATGGGATTACAGCATCCGTGCTCACAAGTAACAAGAGAGGTAATTGTAGAGCTGCTCTTGTTTGAGTGAAAATGGCTGCAAGCAATTAATTAGTGGCCTCTTTTCAATGAGAAGCGAAAAGAGGCCTTTTTTTGTTTTTGGCACGACGATAGAGAGCATATTGTGCTAGACTACACTCTCTGGTATCCTTTTTGCTGTGGAAATTCCGCTCAGCTTAAAAAAGCACAAAGACGGCCGCATCTCGTACGGCTTTCCGCTCTGGTACAGAATTCTAAATCTCGGCATTATGGCTCTCATTGTCGCGAGCATGTTTGTGTCCGAACTGGGCCCGGGCGTTATGGCCTGGGTATTGGTGGTCCTGCTCGCCGTGGGTTCGCTCTTCGAGGAGCGCTGGACGGTCGAACCCGGGAAGCGGTGTATCGAGCATCAGGTCGGCGTCTACCCCATTTTGCGCAAGACCAGAATCGGCTTCGATTCCATAGCACGTTTCAGCATCGATATGTTTGCGCGCGGAACCATCCCCGGGTCCGAGGACGAAGCCGCCGTCAAGCAAAAGGGCTTCCGCATGCTCTACGACAAGCAGCCAACTGACGACGAACAACATGCCGCAAGGCCCTCCACTTTTAAAAAGCCCTATGCCACGCTCCTTATAGTGACAAAAGACGACACGAGCTATCTTGTCGACACACAACCTGCAAAACGCGCATCGCACCTGCTCGCGGCCGGCACCGAGCTGGCCAAGGCCTGTGGCTTCGTGCTGCAGGAGCGCGAGGAAGAAGAAAATAGATAAAAATATTTGACAAATCACAAATTAGAGTTGATAATATTGAGCGTGAAAACGTTTTCAGAATGAAAGCTTTTTGTTTTTTCAAGGAGGTTCTCCCATGAAGAAGTTCATAAAAGCGCTTTTCTATCTGACGTTGGCTCTGGCGATCGTTGCACCAGTGACTGCAGCGGACACAAAGTACAATCAGCTTACCGTGTACACGGCGCTTCCCGACTCGGAAGTGCCGGTCTATTTCAACGCATTCGAAAAAGACACAGGTATAAAGGTGAATTACATCAGGCTGTCGGCAGGCGAGATTCTTGCAAGACTCCAGGCCGAGAAAAATAACCCGCAGGCGAGCGTCTTCCATGGTGGCTCGACGGACAACTTTATCGCTGCCATCGACATGGGCCTTTTGGACAAGTACGTTTCGCCGGAATCAAAAAATATCCCCGCCTCATTCTTGGACAAAGAAGGATATTGGACGCCATTCTATATCGGCGCCATAACCTTCGCCTGCAATAGAGACTGGTTCAAAAAGAACAATCTGCCTTATCCTACAACCTGGAACGATCTGCTCAAGCCCGAATTCAAAGGGCAAATCTCCATGGCGCATCCGAGCACTTCGGGCACTTCCTACACCGTACTTGCAACGCTTGTGCAGCTTATGGGCGAAGACAAGGCATTCGAGTACATGAAGAAGCTCAATGCCAATGTGCGCCAGTACACTAAGTCCGGGGCTACGGTTCCACAGCAGGTTGCGCTTGGAGAGGCAGCTATTGGCATAACCTTTGCGCACGACGCGCTAAAACCGGCCGGAGAAGGGTATCCCATCGAGCTTTCCTTCCCGAAAGACGGAACCGGTTTTGAAGTGGGCGGCCTCGCGCTTATTAAAAACGGACCTGAAAAAGAACGCGAAAACGCCAAAAAATTCATAGACTGGTGCGTCAGCAAGAAAGGCCAGGAGCTTTTCGAGGTCGCAAAATCGTATCGTGTTCCACTCAACAAGCTCGCCACTCCGCCCAAAGGCTCCGTCAACGTGGCGGAACTAAACACGATCGACTACGACGCAAAATGGGCTGGCGATAATCGGAAGCGCCTAATTGAGCGATTCACCAACGAAGTCTCCAACGCAAGCAATCTAAAATAATCTCTGGCTATGGAAAACGACGGAACACAGAAAACGACTGCCGCGATGCGTGCTGTGCAATCACCTTTAACTGAGCAAATTCACGTAAACGGCAGTCGACAGCGAAAAACCGCAGCAGTCAAGCTCCTACGGCAGCCTTTTTTGGTGCTGGCGATTCTTCTGATTTTCGGTCTCTTAGCCCTTTTCATAGTTTTTCCGCTCGTCAAAGTCGGAACCTTGAGCGTTACCGACGAAAAGGGCGCCTTTTCTTTGGAAGGCATGCGGCAGATTTTTTCCAACAGAAGCTATTGGCAAACTTTTTGGAACAGCATAAAACTCGGCGCCATCGTCGCGGTTATTGCGACGCTTATAGGCTATTTGTTTGCATACTCGTTGACGCGCGTCAAAATGCCGGCTGGCAGATTCTTTCAAATGCTCGCCACTTTGCCTATTATTTCGCCGCCCTTTGTGCTTTCGCTGTCGATGATATTCCTCTTCGGGCGGCAGGGTCTTATCACAAAAGGGCTCTTGCACATAGACGATTTCGACGTGTATGGCCTGCCGAGCCTGATCCTGGTGCAGTCCATTTCGTTTTTCCCCGTCGCGTACCTGACACTCACGGGGATTCTGGAGTCTATCGACTCTGCGGTTGAAGATGCAGCACTGAACTTGGGCGCGTCGAAGTGGCACATTTTCCGGACCGTCACATTGCCTCTTTCCGTGCCTGGCATAGCGAGCTCGTTCTTGCTGGTATTTATTCAGTCGATGGAAGACTTCAGCAATCCTGCCGTGATTTCTGGACGTTATACGACACTGGCTGTGGAAGCGTATCGACTTATAACGGGCATGTACGACACACGCGGTGGCGCCATTCTCGCTATCATGCTGATTCTTCCTACCTTGATCGCCTTTATACTCCAAAAGTACTGGCTCAACGGCAAATCCTTTGTCACCGTCACAGGAAAACCGACACAGCAGAGAAAAAAAACGGGGGATCCACGCATAGTCTGGCCACTCTTCACTCTCTGCCTCCTAATCTCGCTTTTCATCATTCTGCTTTACGGTACGGTACTTGTCGGTGCCTTTGTAAAGACCTGGGGTATAAACTACAAACTGACCCTGGACCACTTCAAATACGTGTTTTCGCTCGGTTGGGATACGCTGCGTAACTCCATCGTCTTATCTGCCGTCGCAACGCCTATTACAGGAATACTTGGGATGATCATCGCCTATCTCGTCATACGGAAAAATTTCCCGGGCAAGCGGGTCATGGAGTTTACTTCCATGCTCACTTCTGCCATTCCTGGTACGGTTCTGGGCATTGGCTACATTCTTGCATTCAACCAAAAGCCATTTCTGTTCACCGGAACCGCCTTTATTCTGATAATGGCCTTTACCTTCCGCAACATGCCGGTCGGCATAGAGTCCGGCACCTCGACGCTTATGCAGATAGACAAATCGATCGAAGAAGCCTCGACGATTCTCGGCGCAGGGAGCGGCTTAACCTTCCGTCGCATAACGCTGCCCCTGCTCAAACAAGCCTTCTTTTCCGGGCTCGTTTATTCCTTCGTCCGCTCGATGACGGCAGTAAGCTCCATCATATTTCTCATTTCGCCACGCTGGAATGTTGCGACGACGCGTATCTTTTCTCTCTTCGAAATCAGCAAGTACAGCGATGCGGCTGCCTACATCGTGATTATGATTGTCGTGATTCTGGCTGCTATAGCACTGCTCAATCGCTTGGTCTTACACAGTGGCAGCACAAATTCACAAGGTAATGTCAGAAAATCAAAGCACAAGGGACTGGCACATGAGTGACACTACAGCGACAGAAAGTACCTATAAAGCCTTTAGTGGCCGAAGCAGCAACGTAACACTCAAGAATGTGACAAAAGTCTTCACATCCTACGACACGAAGAAAGAGGTTGTAGCCGTCAACAATGTAAATCTGGAAGTCGCGGAAGGCGAAATGGTGACGCTGCTGGGACCTTCCGGTTGCGGCAAAACGACGACGCTGCGGATGATCGCCGGGTTCGAAGATCCCAGCTCCGGCGAAATCTTCATTGGCGGCATTCCAATGACGACGGTTCCACCCAATAAACGCGGTATTTCTCTCGTCTTTCAGAGTTACGCCCTCTTTCCTCACCTGGATATTTGGGAAAATATCGCATACGGCTTGCGCGTTCAGAAGTTACCAAAAGCCGAAATCGCACAACGTACACAGGAAGCAGTCGAACTCATGCAGCTCCAGGGCATGGAGCATCGATTCCCCGCTCAGGTTTCTGGAGGCCAACAGCAAAGAATTGCGCTTGCGCGGGCTATCGTCATCGAGCCGCGCGTACTCCTTTTTGACGAGCCCCTTTCCAACCTCGACGCAAAACTGCGGGAGAAAATGCGCGACGAACTGCGTGCTCTGCAGAAAAGGCTTGGCATTACGAGCCTTTATGTTACCCACGATCAATCCGAAGCGATGGCTATTTCCGATCGTGTCGTGATAATGAAGGACGGAAGCATCATGCAGGTGGGTACGCCGCGCGAAATTTACGAAAAACCCGCCAATCGTTTTGTGGCGAATTTCATTGGAAAGGCCAACTTCATTCCGTGCGACGTCGTCGGTTACGATGGCCAGGAAGCGATGGTGGCCATATATGGCAAGACTTTGCGCCTGCCCAAACCTGGGGACAATCGTCCGGCAGTGGGTAGCAAAGCAACGCTTTGCGTACGGCCGGAAGCTATTCGGCTTTCCAAAGACGAGACACTGCTCGGAGGCAAGGTCACCAGAGCAACCTATTATGGTTCTCATGTCGAGTACGAAGTACAATTGGACGACCTTTCCATTATTACTGAACAGAACGAGGCAAAGGAATCGGAATTGTTTCACGTTGGCGAGTCTGCGTGGTTCACGTTCAAGCCGGAGCTTATCCGATTGCTTTCATAGCATTTTGTAGCGCGTTGGATCTCTGACATACCAAATGACAAAAAGGATTATTTGGAGGAATCATGCAGAATTACGACATAGCGAATGTTGGTGCATACACGAAGGACACAATCAAAACCCCTCATGAAGCGCGCGTCCAGGACGGAGGCGGTTTCTATTATGGAGCCAATGTCGCACAACGTCTTGGCCTGCGAACCGCAGCTGTCACTCGTCTTGCCAGGGCCGACTTCCACATCGTCTATAAGCTCCGATCGCTGGGGGTCGATGTCTATGCCGCCGAGACGCCCCAATCGACCTGCATAACCCTGGATTATCGTACCGATAACCCCGATGAGCGTATTCTGCACATTACCGCTACCTCTGGGTCTTTCACTGTCGAGCAGTTCGAGGGGATAAACGCACAGGCGTATGTCATAAGCCCTTCCGTACGCGGCGAAGTTCCGCTCGACGTCCTCGAATTTCTTGCCAAGCGCGGTGGCCTTACCGCCATCGACGTTCAAGGCTATATCCGTACTGTCGGCAAAGACAGTGTCGTCCAATATGAAGTGTGGCCCGAGATGGGACGCTTTTTCGAGCTTGCCTCGGTGGTCAAAACGGATGCCGTGGAAGCTGCCTTCCTTACAGGCGAGCGCGACGTGGTCGCCGCGGCCGGCGCTCTCATAAAAAAGGGCGCGCACGAAGTCATCCTCACCCACCAGGATGGCATCGTAGTGCACGACGGCCACACCTGCCGCGAGGCCAAATTCTGTGCGCGCGGCAACGCGGGCAGGACCGGCCGCGGCGACACGGCTATGACTTCGTACATGGCCAAGCGGATTACCGAGCCACCGGAAGCCGCCCTTCTTTGGGCTGCAGCCGTATGTAGCCTCAAGCTCGAAAAACCCGGTCCCTTTGCAGGCAGCCTGGACGAAGTTCGCGCCCTGTTGCATTCCACATACGGTTATGAAGAGAAGGATTAATATTGATAATGAATAAATCGCCGACAAAGCAGTACGACACATTTATAATCGGGCACATATCCAAAGACGAAATAGTCGTGAACGACCACACTGAAGTCAGGCCCGGTGGAGCGGTCGAAGCCGCAAGTTACGCCGCCGCGGCAGGCAATTTCCGTACGGGCGTGCTTACAAAAACCGCCCGGCCAGATCGCGCCCTTCTTTCCATGTTCTCGATTCTCAACCCGGAAGACATATATTTTGTCGAGTCCAAACACACTACCTCTATCAGAAATGTCTACCTGACCCCTGATATGGAAAAGCGCGAATGTTTTGCGCTGGGGCATGCGGATCCTTTCGTCGTGGACGACCTACCCACTGTACAATCCAAGATCTTTCATCTCGCCGGTCTCATCGCGGGAGATTACGACAATGAGCTTCTACCCTATTTGGCGCAAAAGGGTTTGCTCGCCGTCGACATGCAGGGATTCTTAAGGACCATCATGCCAGACGGCCGCATGGTACTTGTCGACTGGCCGGAGAAAACACACCTCCTCCCATTTGTCCATTTCCTGAAAACCGATGCTGCCGAAGCACAGGTCATGACCGGTACGAGTGACCGGCGCTTCGCAGTGCGCCAACTCCACGACTGGGGCGCGGCCGAAGTCATGATCACCCACAACACCGAAGTCCTCGTTTTCGACGGACGGGAATATTACACGTGGCCGCTCAAGCCGCGCAACCTCTCCGGCCGCACCGGCCGCGGCGATACCTGCTTCAGCGCCTACATTACGGAACGGCTCCACACGCCGCCCCGCGAAGCACTCCTTTACGCAGCCGCCATGGTCTCGCTCAAGATGGAGACTCCCGGCCCCTTCAGAGGCACGCGCCAGGACGTCGAGGACTACATCCGGCGGTTTTACTGATGGTAGTTTTCTGGCACTAAGGGCCTTTTTGCCCTTTTGGGTGGACATTTTGCCTAACCGTTCACCCCTTTTAGGTGGCCATTTTGCGGTACTGCTCACGCCGATGCCCGTCCTCAAAAAATAAGATTTGACAAAACAAAAAACCAGTGCGATAATTATTTGTCGTCTGAAAACGTTTTCAGAAAACGTTTCCTACATGCAGGCAAGGGGCTGCACCTATGGGCAAAAGAGTCAAAATCGGTATCGTGGGTTTGGGCAGACTCGGTAAACACCACGCAGAGAACTTAGCGTGGCATACAAAAGACGCTGCCCTTGTCGCAGCGTGTTCCCTCGTCCAAGAAGAACTCGATTGGGCGCACGATATCCTCGGCATAAATGCACTCTATCAGTCTTATGAAGAGATGCTGGACAACGAAAAACTCGACGCCGTCTGGATTGCAAGCTCGTCAGCACAACACCAAAAGCAGATTGTTCAGGCCCTGGACCATGGTCTGCATGTATTCTCGGAAAAACCAATGGGCGTGAATGTTGCCGAGTGCAAAATCATTGAGCGGGCCACACAACTGCATCCTGAAAGCAAGTTCATGATCGGCTTTGTTCGCCGTTTCGACCCAAGTTATGTCTACGCCAAAGAGCTCGTCGAACGAGGCGTCATTGGCACGCCGTTCCTTGTACGTTCCCAAACGGTGGACATGGACACCTACGCGGCCTTCCAGGTCAAATTCGTCCCATCGTCCGGCGGTATCTTCCTCGATATGAACATTCACGACATAGATCTCGCGCGCTGGTACCTGGAGGACGAGGTAGCAAGTGTCTATGCAATTGGCGGCAGCTATGTTCATCCCGAATTTGAAACGGTAAACGACGCAGACAATACGGCTGCCCTTCTCAAATTCAAAAAGGGAAGCATGGCCATTCTTTCCGTCAGCAGAACCGCTTTTCATGGTCACGACACTCACACCGAAATTACAGGCAGCAAAGGCATTCTCAAAATCGGTCATACCCCTTCGAAAAATCGAGTCGAAATTTTGGATGTTGACGGTGTAAGGACTGAGTGTGTAAAGGACTTTTACGAGCGTTTCTCCGAGGCTTTTCTTGCAGAGGCACAAGATTTTGTCGACTGCATCGTATCGAACAAACAACCTCGAATGACCGCGCAGGATGGTACAAAAGCCACCGAGGTCGGATTCGCTATGACGCAGTCTTTTGGGAGTGGCACGATTATTTCGCTATAGACCGCTCGGCACAAAGGTAAATCACGGCATAGTCCGTGCATATATTTTGAGGAGGCAGATATGCGAACAAACAGAAAGATCGCATTGGCGCTCATGGTCCTTGTGGTTGCCACAGGAGTAGCGTTTGGCCAGCAGACCAAACAATTCAAGATCGGCGTAACGCTGTACGACCGGGATCAGTTCATTTCATCGCTGGAGCAGGCCATTCTCGATGCAGCCAAGGCCTATCCAAACGTCGTTGTCGACTCTCAAGATGCAAAACAGGACGTCAACCAGCAGATCGCGCAAGTCGATGTTTTTGCAACCAAGAAGTACGACGCCATCATCGTCAATCTGATCAATACCGATACGGTCGAGACGATCATCTCCCGTGCAAAGGGCATCCCCGTCATCTTTGTAAACAGACGACCGCGCGACTCTGCAATCGATGGCATCAAGACGGCCTATGTCGGCTCGCAGGAATATGACGCCGGAAGAATGCAGGGCGAATTCCTTGCCAATTTCTTCAAAGGCAAGACCGAACTCCGCTATGTCCTCTTCATGGGTCAGCTCGGACTCGAGAATACCAACGAAAGAACCCGCGGCGTTAAAGAAACCCTGACCAAGGCTGGTTTCAAGCTTACCAAAGTCTATGAAGACACTGCGGAATGGGACCGTTTCAAGGCCATGAACCAGATGCAGCAATTGTTGGGAACCGGCAAGCCGTTCGATGTCGTTATCTGCAACAACGATGAAATGGCCCTCGGAGCAATCGAAGCAATGAAGGCGCTCAAGCTCGATCTCAAGAAAATCCCCGTTGTCGGTATCGATGCTACTCCACCGGCCAAGGAAGCTGTTAAAGCCGGCGACATGGCTATGACCGTTTTCCAGAACGCCAAAGCGCAAGGTAAAGTTGCGCTTGAGTTTGCACTCAAAGCCGCTCAGGGACAGAAGATCGAAAAATTCGGCTGGGTCCCCTTCGAGCCTGTAACAATCGAAAACGTTTCGAAGTATTAATTACGCATAAAGGGCTATAGAGGGCGTCAGTTTATCTGCGCTGGTTTATTTTTTTGAGAGGATAGCCGCACGAAAGTTCGGCTATCGCGCAGTGCGCCACTACATGCATACGCCGATTTTTGGCGTGTGCATGTATTTTGGGTGTTGAGCCCAATAGTGTCATTCTGATTTTGTAACTTTGTGCGTCCAGGTTTTGTGGAGGTGTGTACTTTGGAAGAAATCATTCTGGAAATGAGAGATATTGTAAGGACTTTCCCCGGTGTCAAAGCTCTCAACGGTGTGAACTTCGTCCTGAAAAAAGGCAGTGTCCACGCACTCATGGGTGAAAATGGCGCTGGAAAATCTACGCTGATGAAATGTCTTGTCGGAATAAACCCTCCGGATTCAGGCACAATTATTCTTAAAGGGAAACAGGTCACCATCCCTAACCCACTTGTGGCACGCAATTTGGGCATCGCTATGATCTACCAGGAACTCAACCCTGTTTTGGAACGAAGTGTTATGGAAAACATTTGGCTTGGCCGGGAACCGATGCGGGGCAAGAGAAGCCCTCTAGTTGACCACAAGGCCATGTACAACAACACCAAAGCACTCCTTGCCGACCTTGAGCTCGATCTCGATCCCAGGCAGAAAGTAAAAGAGCTCTCAGTAGCGAAAATGCAGATGATAGAGATAGCGAAAGCTATTTCGTTCAACGCTGATATTGTCAT
Organism: Treponema sp.; assembly: GCA_017849315.1. Classification (GTDB taxonomy): domain Bacteria; phylum Spirochaetota; class Spirochaetia; order Treponematales; family Rectinemataceae; genus JAFIHQ01. The sequence continues at coordinate 4,025 of JAFIHQ010000182.1, read as the reverse complement.
CATGGACGAACCAACCAGTGCGCTCACGACCAACGAGGTCGAACATCTATTCTCTATGATAGATAGGCTCAAAAAACGTGGGGTATCTGTAATCTACATTACACACAAAATGGACGAAATCTTCAGAGTGGCCGACGAAGTGACCGTGTTACGCGATGGATCTAACGTCACCTCTAAGCCGGTTGCTGAAATGGACATAAACTCGCTCATAACTGCTATGGTTGGGCGGGAACTGACTGAAATGTTCCCCAAGATCGATTGTCCGATCGGGGAAGTACGAATGGAAGTAAGACATCTCGAAGTCCCCGGACTCATTCACGACGCATCCTTCGACTTGCGTAGAGGTGAAATCCTTGGTGTTGCAGGACTTGTCGGCGCAGGACGAACCGAGATGATGGAGGCAATTTTCGGTTTGCGTCAGAAAAGTGGAGGCGAAATAATAATAGACGGGAAAAAACGCACAATAAATTCGCCTGTAGACGCAATCAACTGTCGCATGGGCTTTCTAACTGAAGATAGAAGACTGACAGGCATTATTCCCGTGCTCTCTGTCAAGAACAACACCATTATTGCAAATTTGGATCGCTACAAAAAGGCAAAGTTCTTCCTGGACCACAAGAAAATTAACAGGGACTGCCTTGAATACAAGGAAATGCTCAATATAAGGACGCCTTCGCTTGACGCTCTCATTCAGAATTTGTCCGGAGGCAATCAGCAGAAAGTCCTCGTTGCACGCTGGTTACTGACAAATTCCGATATTCTGATTCTGGATGAACCGACGCGTGGAATAGACGTTGGAGCAAAGGCAGAAATCCACTCACTTATTACTAAGCTTGCGAGCGAAGGCAAGTCGATCATAATGGTCAGTTCAGAAATGCCGGAAATTATAGGAATGAGCGACAGAGTAATGGTAGTCTGTCAGGGAAGAATTACCGCAATGTTGGATAGAAAAGATCTCGATCAGGAGACAATTATGCGTTATGCGACATCTATAAGCAATCATGCGGTGGCGTGATTTTTCTATGAATATAGCCAAAATACTGTGACTAGACAGCAAGTAAGGAGCCTTCTATGGGTACAGAAAATGTCGTCTTGAAGTTAGCCAATAAGTACGCCATCTTTGTGATTTTGATTGTAATGGTAGTCGCACTTTCTTTTCTTTCGCCTTTCTTTTTGACTGGGCAAAACCTCATCAATGTACTGATTACGGAATCTGGGCGTGGTATTTTGGCCCTTGGCGTAGCCTTTACCATCATGTCGAAAGGCATCGATTTGTCAGTGGGTTCTGTCGTGTCTTTAGTATCGGTCATCGTGGCCAGCATGGTTCAAGATCCGACCTATACGGCGAGAATCTTCCCGAACATGCCCTATGTTGCACCACTTGTGGCGATAGTGGTCGGATTGTTCGTTGGGACGCTGGTCGGAGTTATCAATGGCTCGCTGATTGCATATACGGGCATTCCGCCTTTCATCGCAACATTAGGAACACAAATCATTGCGCGCGGTATCGCCTTGATCATAACCAATGCATACCCGGTGCCAATGCTTCGACAGGACTTCAAGGACATAGGTCAAGGAAGCGTTGGCGTTATACCAAATGTAGTTATTGTGTTTGCAGTGATTGCCATAATTGCGTATCTGTTGCTCAACCATACAAAGTTCGGTAAGAGTGTCTATGCGATTGGCGGAAACGTCAATGCTGCCCGCACGTCAGGCATAAAAGTGGAAAAAAACCTTGTTGAAATCTACGCATTTTCCGCTTTCTGTGCGTCGCTCGCCGGCGTTCTTATAACCTCGCGCGCGGCGTCCGGTATTGCAACGCTTGGTACAGGTTACGAAACCGACGCCATAGCCGCCGCAACCATCGGCGGAACGAGCCATGCGGGTGGTATCGGTACGGTTCCGGGCATTCTGGCCGGTATTCTGATCCTTGGTGTCTTGAACAATGGTTTGCTGTTGCTCGGAATTTCTCCGTATCTACAGCAGGTCATCAAAGGCGCAATCATCATCGGAGCTGTTGTCTTCGATATGCGCAAGAATGCAAGAAAACACTAGGCGCCTGAAAACTGAATTGACGTTTAAGCTGGTGTAAGGAGGCAGTTATGATAGAAATGGAACGTCTCGCACTAAACAGAATCGCCTCGCCCAACTATGGACTTGGAGAATTTTTTGAATTGGCTAAGGAACTGGGGTTTTCCAAGGTAGAACTCCGCAACGACATTCGCGGCGGTGCGATTATCGACGGAATGCCGGCGAAGGAAGCCGACAAACTGGCGCGCGAAAACGGAATTTCGATAATCACCATAAATGCGTTGCAGAAATTCAATCTGACCGCCGTGCGGGAGAAAAATCTGGGTGAACTTCGGACCATGATCGAGCTTTGCAAAGCCATACATTGTCCCGCGATTGTGCTCTGCCCCAACAACGATCCGAAAGACACGCGCACCAAAGAAGTGCGTTACAAAGAAACCGTGGATGCCCTTGTCGCTTATGGTCCAATCTTCAAAGATGCGGGTATGTTGGGCTATGTGGAACCGCTGGGCTTTGGAATCTCGTCTCTTGCGTCAATAGTGCTGGCGCAGAATGCCATCAAAGAATCAGGATTCGGTTGCTACAAGGTGCTGATCGATACGTTCCACCTCTTTTTGGGTCCGGATGACGCATCTACATTCGGCACAAGTTACGACGTTTCCATGACCGGCCTTATCCACGTGTCCGGCGTAGAAGACGACATTCCGCCCGATCAGTATCTGGACTGCCACAGACTGCTTCCCGGTCCTAGAGACAACATGAAGAGCAAGGCCGTCATTGAAGCGGCACTGAAAAAAGGCTATAACGGCGATATTTCGTTCGAACCATTCTCGGACCGCGTACAGAACATGTCGCGAAAAGAGTTTTCGGACGCCATGCGCGCCAGTTTGAAGTACCTCATGGAATGAAAAAATGTGGAACGAGAAAATGGAGTGAGAAAGACGCGCTAAGTACGAGATGCTAATGGTACTGGATTGAAATACAAGGAGTTAGATATGGCAAAACCAATCGTTATCGGAATCGTCGGAGCAGGGAGAATCGGAAAACTCCACGCTACGAATGTCATGTACTATATGCCCAATGCAAAGCTCAAGACCATCGCGGACACGAACCTGACGCCCGAAATGGAAACATGGGCGAAGAATCTCGGCATTCCGCATGTTTCGAAGGATCCTGAGGACATTTTTGCGGATCCGGAAATTCAGGTCGTGATGATCTGCTCGTCCACCAACCCGCACGCGGACTTTATCATTCGCGCCGCTGCAGCGAAGAAACACATTTTCTGCGAAAAACCGGTCGATCTCACCACGAAGAAAGTGGTGGCGGCGCTCGACGCGGTCAAGAAAGCGGGTGTCCAGCTTCAGGTGGGCTTCAATCGCCGTTTCGACCACAACTTCGCGCGCATTCATGAGCTCGTAAAGTCTGGCAACGTGGGCGAGCCGCAGCTCATCAAAATAACATCGCGCGACCCAGCTCCACCACCTCCTGAGTACGTCGCCGTGTCCGGCGGAATTTTCCTGGACATGACCATTCACGACTTCGATATGGCGCGCTTCCAGGCAGGCAGCGAAGTGGTCGAAGTGTACGCAAAAGGCGCCGTGCTCGTGGACCCGGCAATCGGCAAGGCAGGCGATGTGGACACGGCGCTTGTCACGCTCACCTTTGCCAATGGGGCTTTGGGTGTGATCGACAATTCGCGCAAGGCAGTCTATGGCTACGATCAGCGCGTCGAGGTGTTCGGATCGAAAGGCGCCGCGATTGCGGAGAACGACACGCCCAGCAATGTCAAATTGTACTCCGAAACTGGCGTCGAAGGCGACAAGCCGCTGTATTTCTTCCTGGAACGCTACAAAGACGCATTCATAAGCGAAATGAAGGCTTTCCTGGATGCCATCGAAACGGGCAAGACCACGCCGGTAACCGGCAACGATGGACTGCAGGACTTGGTCATCGGGCTTGCTGCCAAAAAGTCGCTCGCAGAGGGAAGACCGGTC
>JAFIHQ010000181.1 GCA_017849315.1 Treponema sp. | reverse complement strand
TTTTCGATTCGATGTTGAAAGAGGCAGCAACCGATTGCCACAAGCGTTTCAGGTTGGTCGACGCGCGGACGCAGGATCTGGATCACCCTATTGTTTCCGGTTATGACGAATCGCGTTATCTAAAATGTCGGATCATTGAGCTCTTGTGACTTATTGGGTTCTTCTTGACCTTTGGTATAACCCGGGTCTTGAACCCAGCAAATCATATAGGTCAGAGCACAAGCGTCTTGTTTATGTTCTCAAGATAAACGCCAAAAAGCCTGGATAATTGTGCCTGATCTTTATAATCGGTCCCCGCCTTTTGGTTGAAGAACTTTATAAAAGCATCCATTTCGTCTTGCTTTCCAGAGTAAAGCGCAGACGAAAAAGCAGCCCGGTAAAGGCCTCTCTCCGCCAGTTGCATCGTGGACAATTTTCCAAATTCTTTTTTGGCTTTGCCATCGACTACTGCCAATTCGCCGTCAAAGCCGATCGTAAAGACAAAATCTTCTCTTGAAATCATGATTTACCTTTCATCAAAAGAGAATCTGCCCCATTCTCGTACCGGCGGCATCTAGAATCAGCGCCACATCGGTACCATAAAACAAGGCAGATTCTTGGGGCTAAGCCTTCTATTCAGTTATTCTGACAGAATGGCTTCAGTCTGCAGGAGAAAAAGACTCTTTTCCGGCGCCGCACATCGGGCAGACCCAATCATCGGGCAGATTTTCGAACGCGGTACCAGCTGGAATGTTCCCGTCGGGGTCTCCTTCTGCCGGATCGTAAATATAGCCACAAACTTCACACACGTATTTCTTCATCCTCGACTCCTTTTTGTCTGCTTGTTTGGAAGCTCAAGACTCCCAAATCAGGATTTCCACAGTCCATGCAGAGAGCAATACTCGCGCGCCGAAACATTCTCGGCCTTGACAGGGAAAAAGGCCTTGGGTTCGTCGCCCGGCTTTAGGTAAGCGCGATAGACTCGATCATCGGCAACAAGCTCAATCCACTCGATATAGTGCTTTTGCTCCATTGGATGGGCAACCGCACCCACCAAGACCCAGAAGCCGTCCGGTGTACTCTCTATAACTGGCACATGCTTTTCTTTGGCGGCATCTACCGAGTTTTCTACCATCAATGTCATTGGTTGTCCGCAGCAAACAAGAGTACCACCGCTCGGATGAACGACCTCGACAATGTTCCCGCAAACATTGCATTTGTAAATCTGTCTAAGTTCTGTCATAGGAAAAGCCTCCTCTTTCTTATTATTCTCAGTTTTCAAAAAATTGATTTTGGAAGACCTGTCGCTACCAGTTCTCACCTAAGACTTCAAAATAAGCCTGGGGATGAGCACATGCCGGGCACGCAAGTGGTGCAGACTCGCCTTCATACAGATAACCACAATTCAGGCATCTCCAAACAACCGGCTTATCCTTCTTGAATACCTTACCTGCGTCCAAGTTGGCTGCAAAAGCCTCATAGCGTTTGGCATGCTGTTTTTCCGCAACCGCAATAGCTTCAAACACTGCTGCAATCGCATCAAAGCCTTCTTCTCGAGCTATCTTGGCAAAGCCAGGGTACATCTCCTTCCATTCATAGTTTTCTCCGCTCGCTGCCTCGTCAAGGTTCTGCCTGGTTGTGCCAATTACCCCAGCCGGGAATGTGCCGGTGATGGTTGCCGTACCGCCTTCCATAAACTTGAAAAGCCGTTTGGCATGCTCTTTTTCCTGATTTGCGGTTTCCTCAAATACCATCGACATTTGAATAAAACCTTCATCTTTGGCTTTTGAAGCAAAATACGTATAGCGGTTTCGAGCCTGAGACTCACCTGCAAAGGCAGCCATCAAATTGGTCTCGGTTTTGGACCCCTTAAGACTCTTCATTCTAAGAACCTCCTCTTTGGTACATCGACAGCGCACAAGCGCTTATGTATAGCAGTAAGTATCGCCTGTCGTATTATAGAACGTCAATAAGAATTTTGGAATATACCGAGATTATACCACAGGACTGCAAAAAGCGCCCAAAAATCGAAGTGGCAGGCCCGATTCAGCGCGTTTTTAGAATGGAGAATGACATGAGTACCAAAAACAATACAAAAGGCGCCGTCTTTAGCAAATCGAGTGAGCTCGACATCCCCAAGGAGATTGATGCTCCTAAGGGTGAAATAAAAGTTAGGGAACGGCTCTTGAGCGAAGGCGTACAATCGCTCTCGGACCGCGAATTGCTTGTAGCTATCCTTGGTTCTGGTTGCGCGGGCAAGTCGGTAGTGCGGCTGGCCGATGACGTTCTTCGCGCTGTGGATCAGGAGAGGGCTCAAATGAACACGGACATTGCAAAAGGCATAATCGGCATCGGGGATGCCCGCGCGTGTTCCATAGCTGCAGCTTTGGAGCTGGGGAGGCGATATTACTCGGTCCAGGGCAAGCGAATTGCCATGCCTCACGACATATATCCGCTGATAGCCCATTTTGCGGACCGCAAACAGGAACACTTCCTTTGTATTTCCCTCAATGGAGCCCATGAGGTCAACGCAATACGACAAATCACAACAGGATTAGTAAATAAAACAGTTGTCCATCCAAGGGAGGTGTTTGCAGATCCCATCGTCGACCGGGCGTGCGCCATCATTGTTGCCCACAACCATCCGTCAGGCAACCTCGAGCCATCCCGTGAAGATGTGGACATCACAAAACGGCTGCGGGAGGTTGGCGAAATGCTTGGAATCCCTCTATTGGATCACCTCGTTTTTAGCAACGAGGCATTCTATAGTTTTGTGGAGCACGGGCTCATTACTCCGCCTGTCAACGACTGAGTGGCACCGAAACTGCATCAGAGCTTCCCGGAACAGGCGGAGTAAAGCGCTCCCTGACTGGATTAGATAATGCCGAGCTTTTTTCCGGCTTTCTCGAAGATGTCGAGCACCTTCTCCAGTTGCTCGCGTGTGTGTGTCGCCATATACGAGGTCCGGAGCAGGGCCATGCCCTCTGGGACGGCTGGGGACACCACAGCGTTGCAATAGAGCCCACCGTCAAAGAGCTCCTTCCAGAAGCGGAAACACAATTCGTCTTCGCCAATGATAATCGGAATAATCGGCGTCTGCGTGGCACCGGTGTTAAATCCGAGCTGCTTTAGGCCCTGCAACATGAATTTCCCGTTTTCCCAGAGCTTTTCTACGTGCCAGGGTTCAGTCTCCATTATCTCCAAAGCTGCCGCGGCTGCCATGGCGTTGGGCGCAGGCAACGACGCAGAAAAGATAAAGGACCTCGCTGTATGTTTAATATAGTTGATAACTGCCGCGTCGCCTGCAACAAAGCCGCCGAGCGATGCAAAGCTCTTGGAGAACGTGCCCATAATGAGGTCCACGTCCTTGGTCATGTTGAAATGAGCTGCCGTACCGCGTCCGCCACCTAGCACTCCAATGGCATGTGCATCGTCGACATATAACCTTGTTCCATACTTCTTGCAGATCGCCGACAACTTGGGCAGGTCAACAATATCTCCGCCCATCGAGAATACGCCGTCAACAACGACCATTGTCCCCTGATCGGCAGGGATCTTGCTCAAAATTCTGTCCAGCTGGTCAAGGTCTCCATGCACATAACGCTTGATTTCACCCATGCCCAAACGACAGGCATCCACAATGGAAGCATGGTCATCTTTATCGGTAATGACCACATCGTTTCGCCCAATCAGTGCGGAAATCGCGCCAAGGTTAGTCTGCATACCGGTAGAGAAAACGAGAGCCGCTTCCTTGCCAACGAAGGCCGCCAACCTCTCCTCAAGCTCCTGATGAAGTTTTAGGCTGCCATTAAGAAAACGACTGCCAGTGCAGGACGGACCATACTCCTCAAGGCCCTTCATGGCAGCTGCCTTAACCTTAGGATGTGTCGTAAGACCGAGGTAATTGTTCGAGCCGACCATGATGATTTTCCGACCTTCAAAGGTGGCTTCTGTGCCTTCCATCCCATCAAGCGGCATGAAATAAGGATAAATACCCTTTGCAATCACCTGCTTGTCGAGATCAAAATCGTAACACTTTTGGAAGATGTCCATATATGGACCTCCATGCTATTGCGCCAGAGTTAATCCCTGCGCAAAAATTGCTGGGCCCCTTTACAAGGGCGCACCAGCGTCTGTGTCGACAGATCCATTCTGCCGTTCACAGTTGGTTGACAAATTGATTCTAGCGGTTATCGAACGGAGGGGTCAACTATCAAGACCCAGAGTCGTTTTTGAGGATTTCTTTATGGGGAAATATCATTTTCGTGCTTCACATAGCAGGTTCAACAACGACTGATGGGGCAGAATGCCATCATTTTCCCATCACCGAATCATTGTCCTCCTGCCTTTCCCGATCTTAGAGGGTTCTTAAATAGGCTCGAGAGGGACGATGTTTTTTGGCGATTCGTCGGTTTGAGCGGAATGCCAGAGAAGGCAAACACATCCGCTTCATTCCCTGCGACCAGCAGAAGGTCGTTGCTTGCAAGCCTATAGTCGCGGTCAAAATTGCGATAGGTGGTGGAGTTTTCTGACCGAATCGCAATAACGTTAACGCCAAATTTCTGCCGCAAGTCCGCTTCGACGAGTGTTTTCCCAGCAAATAATTCTGGCACAATGACTTCTGCCATTACAAGGTCGCCGCCGATCGGAATAAAATTGTACAAGGTGGAAGACAGGACGAGTGGCACGATTCGCGCTGCGGCTTCCCTGTCTGCGTTTATGATTCGCGTTGCGCCGACCACTTTCAAAATCTCGCTCACTTCGTCGCTTTCCGCTTTGACGATGATTTCGTGGGCTCCCATTTTTTTGAGCCGATGGGTCACCAGGAGCGTCGCTTCAACATCGGAGGATAGATCCACAACCGCCACGTCCATTTCTTCCGGCAAAATCTTCTGCAAAGCTTCCTCATCGGTGACGTCGGCCACAAAAGCCGTCTTTACAAGCTCTTTTACGCGATCGATGAGAACCACATCCTTGTCTACGACGATAATCTCATCGGTCACCTGAGAAATCCGCTCTAACATGCTCATTGCAAGCTGTCCAAGGCCTATGAATGCATATTGACGCATTGTATCCTCCGAATTCTGATAGCATCGATACAAGTCTATCCAATCAAAATATCTGCGCTGGGTAGTTCGGCATACCCCTCGAGCTTATGTAGTTTTGGCATCGCGACAGCAAAAAGCCCAACTCTGCCAATGTACATCGTGAAAATCAAGATCAGTTTGGAAACCCAATGTAAAGAAAAAGTGATGCCTTCAGACAAGCCAACGGTGCCGAACGCCGATGTCACTTCAAACACTGCATCCATCAAGGCAATCGGATTCCCAAACGATTCCTCATAAAGCACGATGCAAATTGCACCAACGAATACGATAACAAGGCCTTTAGCGACCATTCCAACCGCTTTATATATGATATGCGGTGCAATGGTCCTGCCATTCGCGGCAAGGGAGTCGCTCGAATCGCTATAAAGAAAGGCCGTGGCAAAGAGAACGAAGAATGTCGTTGTCTTGACACCGCCACCCGTCGAAGCAGGCGATGCACCGACAAACATCAAAAAGGTCGTAATGAGCTGAGATCCTTGTGTCATCTGATTTTGCACAATAGTGTCGAAGCCCGCCGTTCTCGGCGTAACCGACTGAAAAAGGCTCGCCATTATTTTCTGCGGAATAGTAAGATTCGCCATTGAAACATTGTATTCCAACAAAAAGAACGCAAGTGCTCCGCCAAATATCAGCGACGCCGTCGTTCCCAGGACGACTTTGGAGTGGTACGAGAGGTGCTTCTTCTCGTGGGTCAAAACCTTGCGAATATCTCTTATGACAATAAAACCGATGCCACCGATTACAATAAGTGCCATCGTATCAAAATTGACTATCGGATCAGTTACGTAAGCTTCCAAATTTGTGGAAAAGGTTGAAAAACCGGCGTTACAGAATGCCGAAACCGCATGGAAAACGGCTACAAAAAAGTCCAAGCCTTGCGTTCGAAAACGTATATAGAAAACCAAGGAACCAAGCAACTCGAAGAAAAATGTATATTTCAGGATAGCAGCTATAATAACTTTTGGTTTGTATTCGATCTCAGGAAGAGAGTAATCAGTTATGGCGCCTTTGCTCACCATCGATATTCTCTTTCTTGGGATTGCAATATAGAGCGTTGCAAAGGTTATTATTCCAAGACCGCCAATTTGAATGAGGAGCATTATAATTGTCTGGCCGGTTCGAGTATAATTCGCTGTATCCACAACGGTCAGGCCTGTTACACAAACGGCGCTCGTCGCTGTAAAAAGCGCGTCGATATAGTGCAACGGCCCTGCACTGTACATATTGGGAACTATCAGCAAGAATGATCCCAATAGAATAACAAGCGCAAAAAAACCAAGTAGAAAAATCCTATCTCGCCCAATTTTAAGCTGCACGATTAGAACTCCGAAAGACGAACTATATGCCTGCCTACTAGGACTTTCAAGAGAGGAACAGGTTATTTTGTTTGAAGAAATGTTAGAAGACAAAAAAAGCCTGGCGACGACCTACTCTTCCACCGAAAAGGCAGTACCATCGGCGTTAGAGGGCTTAACTTCCGTGTTCGGAATGGGAACGGGTGTGGCCCCTCCACAATAGTCACCAGGCAAATAAACAACACAAAGGGAT
>JAFIHQ010000180.1 GCA_017849315.1 Treponema sp. | reverse complement strand
CGCGCCGCATATAGTTATTTTAGTCACAAGGAGACGCCGATGCCTGAGAATCAAAGAGCCGAGAATCAGAAAACAGAGAATCATGGGTCCGAGCAGCAAATGCCTGATTTGCAGGCGATCAGAAACAAGAACGCCTTTATCATCGATATGGATGGAGTTATTTATCACGGCAATTTTCTTCTGCCTGGGGCTGCAGAATTTGTTGCGTGGCTCAAAAAAAACCAGAAAAAGTTCTTGTTTCTCACCAATTCGAGCGAGCGGTCTCCGGAAGAGCTTTCCCAAAAGCTGGCATGGCTTGGCATCGGGGTGGAGCCAGCGCACTTCTACACCAGCGCCTTGGCCACGGCCAGTTTTCTGGCAAGCCAAAAACCGAAAGGAACGGCCTATGTCATTGGAGAACCAGGACTTATCCATGCGCTCTACGACGTTGGCTATACCATGAACAATGTTAACCCCGATTACGTCGTTGTTGGCGAGGCAAGATCGTACACATTGGATACGGTGGAGAAGGCTGTAAAGCTCGTCCTGGCCGGAGCAAGGCTGATCGGTACAAACCCAGACCTCACAGGACCTTCTGACGAAGGCATTGTGCCGGCATGTGGTGCCCTTGTTGCGCCGATAGAATTAGCCACTGGACGGAAAGCCTACTTTGTGGGTAAGCCCAACCCTTTGATGATGCGCCATGGTTTGCGGACGCTTGGAGCTTTGCGTGAGGAAACCGCCATTATTGGCGACCGCATGGATACGGACATCATCGCGGGCATAGAGGCGGATATCGAAACGGTCCTTGTGTTGTCCGGCGTGACGTCGCGTGAGGAAATCGGCAGGTATTCGTACAGCCCCAGCCACGTCTTAAAGGGTGTCTTCGAGATCCCTGAGAACGAGTAAGGGCTCATCGGGTACTTGGATGCGCCCGCGTAGGGCGACTTTCTTGTGGCTTACGAAGTCGTACCCTTCGATTGTTTCTGGCAGATCGACATAGGGTGCCGTTGGTGTGGCGGCGCCAGCACGTGCGGCGGCATTAAGGTGACCGTCGACATCAGCACGAGCGGCGGCGCCTGGGCGGATAGCGACATTGGCGTGGACAGCGGCGCCAGTGGCGGCTGGGCGGACAGCGACGGCTGGGCGGGGGCTCAGGTTGACCAGGGCCCAGGCGTAGGGTTTTGCGCTGGGCGAGGCGGAGTTAGAGACGGGCGCCTGCAGGTTGGAGGCGGACGCCTGCAAGGTGAGAGCTGGCGGCAATTCCGAAGCAACGCCGGTAAGCTGCGGCGGCGACCCGAAGCGCTCCAAGAGGAAACAGTCGCCGCCAAGGTCGCGCCAGGCGAAAAATGGGGCGCACCGCTTGGCCGCGCGGGTGCCGGCGAGGCAGTCGCGGAAAAAGGAGAAAAAGGACGGGTCGCCGCCGCGCCAGTCTACAGGGTCCTTGTCAAACAGGCTGGGCCTGTGAGCCATGCCGTACTCCTCGCCCATGTAGGCGAAGGTAACGCCAGGCACAAATTGACTTAAGACGGTCCACGCCTTGAGCAATGAAGGCGATGTAAAACGGGAAGCCGCTCTCTCCTGGTCGTGGTTTTCCAGGAAACGGATTTTGCGGCTGCCTTTTGGATAGATTGTCTCCTGCACAAAAAGGTACTCGAGATACAGACGTGCAGAGCGCTCGCCTTTCCAAACGGCTTCCAGTTTTTCCCATCCATCGTAATCGTAACTAAGATCGAAAGCCGCCGTATGCAGTTCTGGCTCGGACCATGCACCGTAGCCTGCATCGCGAATCGACTTTAAGAAATGCGGATGTGTGCTTTCTGCAAGCCAAACAAGCGGATAACTGTCTTGCTTGGTTGCCGGATCGCGCCGATTGGTCCGCTCCCTCGCCTGATGCCAAAAGTCCACAGGCACAAGTGTGGCGACATCGCAGCGGAAGCCATCCACACCAAGGTCCCGCCACATGACGAGGGTATCCATCAGTTCGAGCCAGAGTTGCGGCGAAGAGCCATAATCCAGGTCAACAACGTCGGACCAATCGGCGCATTTTCTGCTAAGGGCACCATGCTCGTCGTGAAGAAACCACTCGGGGTGTTCGCGCGCAAGCACTGAATCCGGGGAAGTGTGGTTATACACCACATCGAGCATCACCTTTAGCCCACAGCGATGAGCTTCTGTAACAAAGGCAACAAAGTCTTCCATGGTGCCAAGATCTGAATTTATCGACCTATAATCTGCTATGGCATAAGGACTTCCATAGCTTCCTTTTCTGCCGGCCTGCCCTATTGGCTGTACAGGAGTCAGATAGACCCAGTCGAAGCCCAAAGATTTAATACCGTGCAGCCGTTCAGTAGCCGCCGCAAGTGTGCCTTGCTCGGTAAAATTCCTTACAAAAACCTGATAGATACTGGTGTCTTCGCTTACCATCTGATCTGCTCCAAGCTTGGGCGTTTCCCTGTTAGACCAATTGATTTAGACCAATCGATTGCAAGAATAGTAGCAATTGCATAGTTTTGCCAGTGCTTTAGAGATTATATTTAATTTTTTATATATTATAATGCTTGTATAGTATTACATAATCTTGATTATTTTAGTATATTAAAGCCGAATAATAAGATGGAAAAACAAGTCAAGCAGTCCCGAGCCTTGTAATACTTGCCAAGAAACGTGCAGGAGAAGAGAATCGGAGCGTACCAAGAACATGGAGAAAACATGATTCAACATAAAAAGATGGAATTGCGCGGAATGACCTGTACCGCCTGCGCAAATGCAAACGAAAAAGCGGTAAAAAAGGTGCCAGGGGTCGCAGAAGTTGCAGTTAATTTCGCTTCGGAAACCCTCAATGTGGCGTACGACGATGCAGTTACGTCGGTCGACGCAATCAAAGAGGCAGTCAGGAAGGCTGGCTATGCGGCCGTCGAACTCGATACCGAAGAAGAACGCGATGAGGCCTCCGTACGCAAAGAAAAAGAAATACGAACGCAATGGACAAAATTTGGCGTTGCAGCGGCTTTTTCCGTCTTATTGCTGTATGTCTCGATGGGCCACATGCTCGGGCTGCCTTTGCCAGAGTTTTTGCATCCCGACATGCATCCACTCACCTTTGCACTTGTGCAGCTTCTCCTGGTCGCGCCGGTGGTAGCGTCTGGCTGGCACTTCTATACGGTAGGGACCAGGACCCTTTTGCATGGCGCTCCTAACATGGACAGCCTCATTGCGATGGGAACCTCGGCGTCTCTGCTCTACAGCATTTACTCCACCATACGGATTCTGCAGGGTGACGCCTCGGCGGCAAATGGGCTTTATTTTGAAACTGCCGGGATGATCATCACCCTCATTATGCTTGGGAAAACCCTCGAAGCCGTGAGCAAAGGTAAGACGAGCGATGCCATAAAGAAACTTATGCGCTTAAGGCCTGCTACCGCCACAGTCATTCGCGGTGGCACCGAAATCGAAATCCCCGTCAAGGATGTCGCTGTAGGCGATGTCGTTTTGGTCCGCCCAGGCGAACAAATACCTGTCGATGGCACGATAACGCAGGGTGAGAGCGCCGTAGACGAATCAATGCTGACTGGCGAAAGCCTACCGGTCGACAAAGGGCCAGGTTCCACGGTCATCGGTGGCACGATAAATCGAAACGGTGCCTTCCAATTCAAGGCCGAGCATGTCGGAAACGATACAATGCTTGCCAAGATCATCAAACTTGTGGAGGATGCTCAAGGCTCTAAGGCGCCGATAGCGCATACTGCGGACAGAATAAGCGGCATCTTTGTGCCGGTTGTCTTCGGCATTGCACTCCTCTCCGCAGCTATCTGGCTCATTGCCGGGCAGAGCATAACGTTTGCGCTTACCATTTTTGTTTCCGTACTGACAATAGCTTGCCCCTGTGCGCTCGGGCTCGCAACGCCCACCGCCATCATGGTCGGCACCGGCGTCGGCGCCGAGCACGGCATCCTCATCAAGTCCGGTGAGGCCCTCGAGACCGCCCAGGCCATCAAAACCGTCGTCTTTGACAAAACCGGTACCATCACAACCGGTAAAATGCAACTCACCGACACCATCGCCGTCTCCTCGCCGGGCCGAGCTGCTCTTTCCGAGTCGGCGTTGCTCGCCCTCGCTGCCTCAACCGAAAAAGCAAGCGAGCATCCCCTGGGCGAAGCCATCGTAGCCAAAGCAGAAAGCCTCAAACTCGAGCTCAAAAGCCCTGACCAATTTCTTGCCTTGCCAGGGAAAGGAATCCGCGCCAAATTCGCTGATTCCGAATTCTTCATCGGCAACTCGCTCTTTATGGCGGAACTTGGCATCGATGTGAGCGCTGGACAGATTAGAGACACCGTCGACGGGCTTTCTTCAGAAGGCAAGACCGTGATTTTTGCTGCAAAACGTGAGGCGGCAGAACACGCGGCGACAGAGCCTGGAGCGGCAGACAACCCTGAACTTATCGGCATTTTCGCCATCGCGGACACCATCAACCAAGGCTCCGCCGAAGCGGTTCGCCGCCTGCATCAGATGGGCATAGACGTTGCAATGATTACCGGAGACAATCGCCGTACAGCCCAGAACATCGCACAAAAGGTCGGCATCGACAGCGTTTTAGCCGAAGTGCTTCCCGGCGGCAAGGCCGACGAGATCAAACGCCTCCAGTCGGGTGGCCGCAAGATCGCCATGGTTGGCGACGGCATTAACGACGCGCCAGCCCTTGCGCAGGCCGATGTTGGCATCGCGGTTGGTTCAGGCACCGATATCGCCATGGACAGCGCCGACATCGTCTTGATGAAGAACGACCTTCGAGATGTGCCAACCGCTATCATGTTGTCGCGGCAGGTAATCCGCAACATTCACCAGAATCTTTTCTGGGCTTTCGGCTATAATGTCTTGGGTATTCCGATAGCGGCAGGTCTCTTGTACGCTTTTGGTGGACCGCTGCTCTCGCCCATGATCGCGGCGGCGGCTATGTCCTTTAGCTCGGTATCCGTGGTCTCTAACGCGCTGCGGTTGCGGCGTTTTAAATCGTCACGCTATTTTGCGGACGTGAATAAGTAGAACCTAGAAAACGTGGAATAAGTAGAATTATGAATTATGAGGAGAGAATTGTATGACAAAGTTGATGAAAATTGAGGGTATGTCCTGCAATCATTGTGTTATGCATGTCAAATCGGCACTTGAGGGAGTCCCTGGCGTCAAATCCGCACAGGTGGATTTGGCCAACAAATCAGCAGTGGTCGAAGGCGAGAATCTGGACGACGAGGCCTTGCGCGCTGCAGTTTCAGATGCCGGTTACGAAGTCGCTTCTATCTCGCAGTAAACTCCTAGCAAGGCACCTAGTAAGACACAAAGAAGCGCTGCCGTTTAAAGGCAGCGCTTTTAACTACATCTCGAGCTTCTCTTTTCAATATATATCAATATTCTAAATATTTGTTAACTATTTACCTCAGAAAGCTTTACTGTCTGCGGTTCCAGGTTTTCTGGCTCAACGGACCTGAACTGCTCCAACAGTTCCCGGCCACGCCGTGAAAGCCTCGTAGGCATCTGGATGAGCACCTTTACATAAAGATCGCCCTTATAGCCATTCGGACTGGGCACACCCTCGCCGCGAATGCGCAAGAGTTTACCGTGCTGAGTTCCCGCAGGTACTTCGAGTCTGACCTTCTTGCCATCCAAGGTGGTCACCATAACCTCGCCACCAAGCACCGCGGTGATCATGTCGATCTTGACCGCACAGTACAGGTCCTGGTCATGACGTTCGAAGTAGTCGTTGG
>JAFIHQ010000179.1 GCA_017849315.1 Treponema sp. | reverse complement strand
GGGACTTGAAGCCCAGGGCTGCTTTATCGAAATCGGCGATTCCGGCAAAGCTGAACACATTGAAAGTTTCAGGCTTCCCTGTAAGGAGAAAGTGAATGAGAGAGCGAGGGACAATCAATAAGATTGAAGGGAAACTCATAACGATATCGATGGATCTGACCGAAGGTTGTGCAGCCTGCGCAAACGGCATGTGCAAATCCAACCGGAGCGCGCTCATGGCGCATAACCCCAATCGGGTTCCTGTTGCCGAGGGCGATCACGTTGAGGTGGAAATCCCCAGTAAGGAGCAGGCCAAGAGTGCGTTTTGGGCCTTGGGCTTGCCGCTCATCATGCTCTTTGTCGGTTACGGAGTTGGGCAGCTCCTGTTTCCGCAGTCCAACGAAGGCATAAAAGTTCTCTTCTCAGCGGTTTTTTTTGGTGTTTTCCTTTTGATCGGGCTGCTTGTACAACGTCAACGCAACGAGAAGTCCTTTCCTGTCATCGTGAGGAAAATCGCCTAAAGATCTGTTTGTGCTTTTGTCAGTCTCTAATTCAAACGTTTGGGCGCTCGAGGGGTCTTTGAGGCTCCGTCCTTTGTCCGGCTTTGGGCGCGCACAGGGTGCGTGCGGAGTTGTTAAAGAACGCTTGCATTCGCGTTTGACCTCAGCTATAACGAATGAAGTGATGGTGTCGGGCTGGCGTTGCCGGCTTGTTTCATTTCGTTCTGAAATGGAGATACGCGGATGAAAAAAGCACTCATGGCTGGTTTCTGCACGCTGCTTCTGTTGGCAGCGGTTTGTGCAGGAGCGGCTCCCAAGTCGGAAGACTACTATTCGGTCTATTCTGGTGAGCTCACATCCCTCAATTATCTTGTCGTTTCTACTGAGAATGAGCAGGCTGTCGCAGCCAACGTCATCGACGGACTTGTGGAATACGACAAGTACGGTGTCCTAGTGCCGTCCCTTGCTACGGATTGGAGCAACTCCTCCGACGGGCTCAAATGGACCTTCAATATTAGAAAAGGCGTAAAATGGGTCGACAACACTGGGCGCGAATACGCCGAGGTCACTGCCCAGGACTGGGTTGACGCGGCCAAATATATATTCGACAAGAAAAACGCCTCCCTTACGGCCGATGTCGCTTACAGTGTCATCAAGAATGGCAAGGCCTATTTTGAAGGCAAAATCACCGATTTTTCACAGGTCGGCGTAAGGGCCATCGACAAGTATACGCTGGAGTATACGCTGGAAAAACCGGTGCCGTACTTCTTGAGCATGCTCACCTATGTCTGCTTCTTACCGGTCAATGGGCAATTCCTCGCCGAAAAAGGTGCCCGATTTGGTACTGACAACAAGACTTTGCTTTATAACGGCGCCTATATCATACAAAGCTTCGAGCCACAGGTCGGAAGAACGCTCGTCCGCAACGAGAAATACTGGGACAAAGATCACGTCTACATTAAGCGGCTTATCTTCAAATACAACAAAGAAGCGGGAACTTTGAGCCCCGAACTTTTCCTGCGGGGCCAAATCTCCGATGCAACGATCCCAAGTTCGCTTATCGACTCGTGGATGAAGGATCCGGCAAAGCGTGCTATCGTGAGGCCGGCCGAGACCACCATGTATACGTATTTCTACGCATTCAACTTTAATCCGACCTTCGACGCGCAGTACGAGCCTGACAACTGGAAAATTGCCGTAAACAACAAGAACTTCCGCAAGTCGATTTTCCATGCGCTCGACAAGCGTGCAGCCATGCTTACTTCGGAGCCGTATGCACCTGAACGCCGGTTGCACAATACGATTACGCCTCGCAATTTTGTCAACGCAGGCGGCAAGGATTATGTCGACATGGCGGAACTTGCTCAGTACGCCAAGACCGATTCGTTCAACAAATCGCTCGCCTTGGATTACAAGGCAAAGGCCAAGGCTGAGCTTGCAGGCAAAGCCAAGTTCCCGGTAAAGATCATGATGCCGTACAACGCGGGCATGTCGGATTGGACTAACAGGGCGCAGGTTGTGGAGCAGCAGCTCGAGTCGCTGCTTGGTACGGACTACATCGATGTAATTCCGGTTGGTTTCCCCGCGACAGGATTCCTTGGTGCAACGCGCCGCAAAGGTAATTATGCAATGCAAGAGTGCAACTGGGGCCCTGATTATGCAGATCCTGAAACCTACACGGATCCTTTTGTGGCAGGCTCGAATTACAACTGGCCCGAGATGGCTGTGGGTTACATGCAATCCAATGGCAAGACCGTCTACGAAAACATGGTCAACCAGGCCAAAGCCGAAGTCGTCAATATTGCCAAGCGCTACGAGCTTTTTGCAAAAGCGGAGGCGTATTTCATTGGTGAAGCATTTGTCATTCCGTATGCTATCGGTGGTGGCGGCTTCATAGCCTCTAAGCTCGAGCCGTTCTCGTATCCATTTGCGCCGTTCGGCATGTCCATACTCAAGTACAAGGGACAGACTGTATTGCCCAAGCCACTCTCAACCGAGGAGTACAACAAGCTCAAAGCCAAATGGGAAGCGGAGCGGGTTGAGGCGCTCAAGAAGTCCAAGTTCTGATGTTTTGGGTATGATTTTAAGAGCGGTCTTGTAGCGCGCATGGAGATTATTTGATGACGAAATATGTGCTGAAACGTATTGGGCAGTCGCTCGTAACTTTGTTCATCGTCGTTTCAGTTGTGTTTCTTCTTATGCGGCTATTGCCGGTCGAGGGGTATTTCGGCGATGGGTACGACAAACTCACCCCTGAGCAACGCACTGCAGCCCTGCAACGCATGGGGCTTTTAGACCCATGGTACGTGCAGCTTGGCCGCTTTTATTTAAACCTCGCCAAGGGCGATTTAGGGACTTCGATCATTTATAGGCGTGATGTGCCGGTCCTGGAAATCATAGCGCCGCGCATACCTTACTCGGTCTACTTTGGTGTAGCCGCAACAGCCATCGCGCTCGTCTTTGGGTTGGCTCTGGGCATCGGAATGGCACGGAAAAAGGGCAAGACTGTAGATAAAGTCGGCACAGGTTACATTGTACTCGTCAACGCTGTGCCGTCTGCCGTTTACCTGCTATTTATTCAACTGTATCTGACGAGCTTTTTTTCTTTGCCCTTGCTTTTTGACCGATATCAGGTAAAAAGCTGGATTCTACCTACAATCTCGCTTTCTTTGGGCGGAATGGCGGGCTATGCCATGTGGATGCGCCGCTACATGGTAGATGAGCTCAACAAGGACTATATCAAGCTCGCCATGTCCAAAGGCTTGCCGGAAAAAAAAATTATGGTTCGCCATGTGATGCGCAATGCCTTTGTCCCTATGGCGCAATATCTTCCTGCAGCAATTCTGTCTACGATTTCGGGCTCGATTTATATTGAGTCGCTCTATTCCATTCCTGGGATGGGTGGACTCTTGGTAGACGTAATCCAGCGCCAGGACAACCCCATGGTGCAGGCGCTGGTGCTCATTTTTTCTTCGGTGGGAATTATAGGCCTTTTCTTGGGCGACATTCTGATGGCGATTTTTGACCCAAGGATAAAGCTTGTAAAAGGGGAGGGCTCGAGATGAAAAGAACCCTGCCCGAAGCGGTTGACCCTTCTCTCTTTACCTTTGCCGAATTCGACGAAAACGCAAGCGAACGGATAGGCTACTCCAACTACTCCTACTGGCGCTCGACGTTCCAGGTATTTAAGAAGAACAAGGTGGCTTTGGTTGCAACTTGGATTCTGGTTGTATTGCTTGCCTTTACGTTTGTGCAGCCGCTCTTGCCTGGACAAAAGTCGCCTACTAAGATCAATATTGACCCGGCCACGCAGATGCAGATGCGCAACAGGGCACCGGACGCGGAGTACTGGTTCGGCACAAATTCTATTGGCCAGGACCTGTGGGCACGCATTTGGAGCGGGACACGTACGAGTCTTCTTATCGGCATCATCGTTGGAATCATCGAAATGGTGGTGGGCATTATCTATGGCGCCCTTTGGGGATATGTCCGGAGGATGGATCACGCTCTCACCGAAGTCTACAACGTACTCAACAATATCCCCACGACGATAATTCTTTTGTTGATGGCCTATATTTTGAGGCCGGGCTTTAGAACGATGATAATCGCGATGTGCGTAACAGGATGGCTGGGGCTTGCGCGTTTTGTGCGGAATCAGATTGTCATTATAAGGGACCGGGAATACAACCTTGCATCGCGCTGCCTGGGAACCTCGACATGGCGGATTATCACACACAATCTCTTGCCGTACCTGGTGTCCGTGATCATGCTGCAGATGGCGCTTTCCATTCCGAGTACGATTGGCTGGGAGGTTTTCCTGACGTATATCGGCTTAGGCTTGCCGGTGAGTACGCCGTCGCTTGGCAATTTGGTCAACGAAGGCCGCTTGATAATGATGTCACCCGAACTACGGTATCAGCTCATTTTTCCGACGATTGTGCTTTCGATTATCACGATTTCGTTTTATTTGCTGGGCAACGCGTTTGCCGACGCATCTGACCCGCGCAACCACGTGTAGAGGCTTGGAAATGATTTTG
>JAFIHQ010000178.1 GCA_017849315.1 Treponema sp. | reverse complement strand
CCAGTTCTTTGCCACGCGGCCCCAGCGCCTGCGCTTCAAACGCCGACAATGCTGCCAAATCGCCTATTGCTTCGATCGAAAGCAAAGAAAGCCGCCCCTGCAAAACAGGCCCCACGCCTGGCAGTAAATTGACAGGCTGCCGCTGTAAAAGTTCCGAAGCCTCGTTTGAGGACAGCGCAACGAACCCGCTTGGCCTAAATACCCGCGTTGCAACCTTGCTCACCGTCTTTGTTCCACTCAACGCCATACTCGGCGTAAGCCCCGTAGACTCATAGATGTCGGCGCGCAATTTCTGCGCAACATCTTCAGGCTGGCCATAGAGCCTACACGTACCGGTCAAATCCATATAAAGGTGCCCGCGCCCTGCCGCCTCGACAAGCGGCGTAAACCTGAGGCACAGCCCCCTGACGGCCTCTTCCATCAACGCATACAGACTGGGCCGCGGCCGGCGTACTACAAGATGCGGGCACAGGGCGCGGGCCGCGGACAAAACCATGCCGCGCTGCAAGCCTTCCTTGTGTGCCTCCGGCGACACATCGAGCACGACAGCGCGCGGCATGTCCTCGTTGGCGACAACAAAAGGCCGCCACTTAAGGCTGCGATCGCTTTGTTGTTCCACAGCAGCTGCAAGCCCAACCGCATTGATATGCAAAATGGTGCCATACGCCATCTTAAAGCCTTACAAAAGCCGCGCATCCTTGGCAAGACGCGTAAAATCCCGGGCGTTGAACGCTGCGTTCGCGCCCTTGTGGTTGTTGAAATAAATTCTAAGACGCTGCGTTTGTGCGCTCATCGTTTCGATGCGGGGGATCCAGCCTAGTAGTTCATCTTTCGAGTAAAGATAATCGTAGCGGTTTGTACTGTCGCCATCCCACCACATCGCCCCGTTGCGTCCATGGAAACGCACATACGCCAATTTGCTGGAAGTGACCAGATCCGACACTGGCGGTAAACCCTCGAGGCGTGGCATATCGAGCGCACATAAGGCCACATCCCTTGCTCTCAAGCCTTCGATGACACGGGCATTAAGCCATTGGGCATTGCGGAACTCCACGGCAAGCGGGAATGTGGCAAAGGCCCGCAGCACTTTATCGAGATAGCGGCGTTCGTCTTCCTCGTAATGAAACGAATAGGGAAATTCAAAAAGAACTGCACAAAGCCGTCCAGCGGCTGCGAGCGGCTCTATGCCAAGCGAAAATTCGCGCACCGATCCATCCCAGCTTGCTGGATCGATCACATGCGTGAGTGCCTTATTTGCCTTGACGGCAAAGTCTATGGGCCGCCGCGTCCGCGATAAAAGTTCCTGCATCCTTTGCGCTTTTGGCATGCTGTAGTAGGAAAAATTCAATTCTACCGTGTCGAATACTTCGCTATATTCCCCCAAATACTCGTTTCTTCCGACCCCTTGCCGGTAAAAGCGCCCTTCCCACTCCGGATAATCGTACCCTGAAGTCCCAATGCGCAGATCGCAGCTACTTTGTGAATCGTCGTCGGACAACTCTTTCGACACCTTGGTGGTACTCATAGCTTCTTTATACTATACATTTGTATAGTTTGCAAGCTTCTTTGACACAATTTTCTACACGCATTACCTGGTTCGCCTCATACTAAGAAACTTGAAGTCATAGAAACTTGGAGCCATAAAAGTCATAAAAATGAGAACTTCATAGCACCAATGGGCGTACCATACGCAGGCTTGAGCCATGGCGATAGGATGTTAAATTAAAAAGTTAGAAGTTAAATGATAAAAACTGAAAAGCGTCTCAAAATCAAAAATGAAGAGCAACCCTAGAATAATCCAAATCGACTTTACTATCCCCAAGGGGAATCGAACCCCTGTTGGCGGGATGAAAACCCGCTGTCCTGACCGCTAGACGATGGGGACACGTCGCTTCGCCACAGGCGATGACCGGGCAAAACTACCAAAAAAAACACACCCTTGTCAATATCCGCCATCGAACCGAGCGCTAGACACGAAGTGTCGGCACCGAGCGCTCGACACTTCATGTCAGGCACCGCAGGCCATGCACCGCGAGCCGTACATCAAGAAGCTGGACCGTACACCAGGAGCTTCGATCGAGCGTTTTAAAAGAAGTCGCTGGCCATCTTATCTTTTATCTGGCCCGCCAAATGCTTCGCCATGGCGTTGTCCGGCTCGATGCGCAGAGCTATGTCGCAATCCGCCTTTGCCTCAACCTGATCGCCCAGCTTCCAATAGCACTGTGCACGTCGATAACGCGAGTAGAAGTGATACGGATAAATCTCAAGCGCCTGGGTAAAATCGCCTATCGCGCCGCTATAATCCCCAAAAACCATCTTTGTGACGCCACGGAAATAGAGCGCCTTGTAACATTCCGGATCGAGCTCAATGCAGGAGCTAAAGTCGTTCATTGCCTCGCGATATTCGGATTGAGCAAAATATGCCATTCCCCGGTGCTTGTAGATAACCGCAGCAATCTCTTTTTCGGGCTGTATTTGGATAATCTGTGTATAAATCTCTATGGCCTTGGGAAAATCTGAAGCATTGTGCGCTTCAAGCGCAGCCAGCATAAGCCCATCCAGGCCATAGGAATCGTACGTCGGCACATCGAGCTTCGTTATTCGCTCCGCATCGGCCGAAGATAGCGTACCCGAGGATTGCGTATTCGTAGATTGCGTGCCTGGGCCTGGTTGCGCCATGCCCGAGACCCCATCCGCCACCTCTTCGATCTTTTTGTAAAAAGATGAGCGTCTAAAATCAAGCTCGGAGTTGAGCTTCGTTTGAAATTCCAGAATCTCCTGAAAAATTATGTCCGACAAGGTGAGATTGGCGTTGAGCGCAGCCAATTTGCGCTTCATGGGCTCGTCAAATGGCGTAAACTCGGCCTTATAGACAAGTTCATGTTCCACCTCCGCCCATGCTTCCTGTAAAATTGTTCGAAGCTGAATCTCTATAACGTTGCGCTCCAGATGTTTGCAGTGCTCAAGAAGGTCTTCCGGTATCTTAACGAGTACATGAATCGACTCGTAGCCAAATTCTCGAAAAGACCGCTCTGCGCCTTTCCTTTCTACCTCTTCCACCTCGAAATTCTGGCGCAAGAGGGCCTCAGCAATAGACAAGTCTCCCAAAAATGGGCAGATGATGCGCATTGCCAAGACATCATTGACGGGCAGAGGCTGCGTTTTCTCCGTCCACGCCTTCTTGAGGAGCCTCAATTTTTTGGCGTAGTACGAGTCAAAGCCCTTGACTCGAGATTTGAGCGTAGGCCTAAGTTCCGTAGATTTTAGGACTTTTTCTACTCTAGAAAGGAATTGCGCAAGAGTCTTTTCGTAAGATGGCCTATCCATCTCATATTGCATTGCCAATTTGGCTTTGTCAGGTATCAGAAGTATCGACTGTTCGGTATCAATGGAGGTCATAGAAAAAGTATAGCATGAATTCTCAATGCTGGACCATTTTGCCGTTAATAAAAATTACCACTTGGCCTGCAAACCAAAGATTCCTGGCAATAGCCTTTTTCATAGCGGCGTTCACAAGTGTATAGGAGACTTGAGTGTCTGCAAGGTCGGGCACATTTACATTGATGTACAGCTTACCGCCCCTTTTCATGACGGTCTGCACACTGCTCAGCCGGGGAAACAAGGGAACCCTGCCTTTTTCCATTGGACCCAAGACTTCCGTTTCCACCACCTTGCGGGCACGGGACTCGACACTGCCGTTCAGGGCCATGTCCCGCTTTTCCAAAGAAAGCGCGTTTATCCTTGCATTGGCAAAGTAGAGAGCTGCCTTGTTGCCGTCAAAACCTGTACCAAAGAGGAAAAGTACTAGAAGTATCACCGCCAGAACAAAGTGGAAAATCTTGATTTCGGAATTTTCCTTTAGCCATGACAAAGTCGATGCAAAATTCAAAGCCTATCACCTTTCAAAATACGCTATAAAATCCACTATGCCATTGTAAATTGCATCCCCAATCTTTCTCAAGTACCCAGACTGGGACAAAAGCTGGCCTTCTTCGGGATTCGTTATAAAGCCCATTTCGATGAGGATAGAAGGCATTTTTGCGTTGCGCACGACAAACCATTCTTCTGCTCGAATCCCACGGCCTGGGCTCTGCTTGCCTACCGCTGCAGAAAGCCTATCGTATACGTTGCGTGCAAGGATGATGCTCTCGGTCGTAAACTCCTCTTCCAGCATTGCATTGAGAATGGGCGCTATGTCATCGCCCTTTTCCTTTACCGTATTGGCGTCCACCACCGTTCTACGATACTCCGGATTGAGATACCATACTTCAAACCCTTTTGCATTCTTGTTGAACGAAGCATTCGCATGTATAGAGACATAAATTATTGCTTCATCAGGCTTTAAAGCGGTTGAGTTGGCCATGTTGACACGGTCTTCCAGTGTGGGATAGCTGTCGTCATCACGGGTAAGCATGATTTTGCGATCCGGATACCGCTCTTTGAGAAGTTGGACCACACGTTTGGAAACCTCGAGTGTAATATCCTTTTCTAAAAGACGCCCTGAGTCCAGATCGGCGATGGCTCCTGTATCCTTGCCACCGTGTCCGGGATCGACGAGGATCGCCGCAATGGCATAGTTGGTCGGTTTATTGGTCGACTTACCATTCAGAAACCCTTGTGCCTCTCTTATGAAATCGGCAGGGACAACGAGCGCGCCATCCTCCAACCTAGGAGCGCCAACCTTCTTGAGTTCTGTCCAGTTAAGGGCGATAAAAGGCGCACCCACTGAAAACAAAACAAATCGGTCTTCCTTAGACAGGTAGCCTGTCTGCGTGAGAGGATCATAAGACAATTGTGCCTTAATGCTTTGCGTGAATTCCAACATCGAGATTGAGTCTGCCGCCCACGCGTTGGGGGCAACAAGAAAACCGGTGACAGACAGTGCGAGCACTACCAGTGCCCTCGGCCAAGACAGGAATCTCTTTCTCCTCACAGTCATATATATATCATGAAAAGGGGACTCCTATGAAGCAGGTTTCAGGACAGAAATCTTGCAAAGTGAAATTGAAGCCCATTGGGATTTGTATCTTTTTGCGGTTTTTCTTTGGATTTGCTCTTGCGTAGGTGCAGGAATTCGTTTATACATTCTAGGGAAGTAGGATGACACCACTATAGATTGTAGTCCCGAATCAACATAGTCATAATAGGTAGTGGTCTGGAGGATGTAATGAAATTTGAACGCAAATTCACCAAAGCTGCTAAAGGCCCATACGAAGGGATAGTCTGGGAAAAACGGACAAGCGAAATCCGCAACCCTGACGGTAAGGCTGTCTTCTACATGGACGGGGTTATTGTTCCTTCGTTCTGGAGCCAGATCGCTACCGATATCATTGCCCAAAAGTACTTCCGCAAGGCTGGCCTTACTGCGGAGACGGCGCAGATCTGGAAGAAATTCGTCCCCCAAGATCAAACGATCTGCAGTGTCGAAAGCGATAACGCGAGTTCCGAAAATGATGCAAGGCAGGTTTTTCACAGGCTCGCCTACACCTGGTGTCTTTGGGGAGAAAAGGCCGGTTACTTCGACAGCGAAGAGGACAAAAAGGCTTTCTACGATGAGCTTCTCTATATGTTGGCACACCAGATTGCGGCTCCCAACAGTCCTCAGTGGTTCAATACAGGTTTGCACGCGGTCTATGGTATAGAAGGCCCAGCCCAAGGCCACTACTATGTGGACCCAATAACCAATCGGGTAAGGAAGTCGGAATCAGCCTACGAGCGGCCGCAGCCTCACGCCTGTTTTATTCTGGATATTGAGGACGACCTCGTGAACGAGGGCGGCATCATGGACCTCATTACGAGAGAGGCAAGGCTTTTCAAGTACGGTTCTGGCACAGGTTCGAACTTTTCCAAGATTAGGGCTGCAAACGAGAAGTTGTCCGGCGGCGGCGTGTCCTCCGGCCTTCTCTCTTTCCTTAAAATCGCTGACCGTTCGGCTTCCGCTATCAAGTCGGGCGGAACAACGCGCAGAGCCGCAAAGATGGTCATTTTGGATGCAGACCATCCCGACATTGAAACCTACGTCAACTGGAAAACCGAGGAAGAGTACAAGGTAGCGTGCCTTGCGGCTGGTAGTTCGATTTTGAAGTACTACTCCGAGAAAATGAAGGATGCGGTGCAGGCTTCCGGCCTGGACAAGGACTCGGCTTTCTCTCTGGAGCAAAACCGCGCACTGCGGAACTGTGTCAAAGATGCACTCAACGCTGGCGTCCCTTCCTCATGGATACATCAGCAACTCCTTATGTATTATCAAAATGGAGAAGCACTCCCTACGCCCTTGTACGACACCAATTGGGAAGGCGAAGCATACAACACTGTTTCCGGGCAGTCTTCGAATAATTCCGTGCGCGTAACAAATCAGTTCATGAAGGCTGTAATCGACAACGCCGACTGGGAACTCAAGGCCCGCACCACAGGACGAACCATGAGGATCGTAAAAGCGCGCAAACTCTGGGACGAGATAGCTCACGCGGCATGGCAGTGCGCAGATCCTGGGCTTCAGTACCATAGCACGATAAACGAGTGGCACACCTGCCTTGCTGATGGCGAAATCCGCGCCTCCAATCCCTGCTCGGAATACATGTTCCTGGACGACACTGCGTGTAACCTGGCCTCGCTCAACCTGCTTGCCTTCTTTAACAATGAAACTGGCATTTTCGACGATGAATCCTATCGCCATGCCATACGACTTTGGACAACCGTGCTCGAGATTTCCGTGGTAATGGCTCAGTTCCCCTCGCAGGAGATTGCACGCCGAAGCTACGACTACCGCACTCTGGGTTTGGGTTATGCTAACCTTGGGAGCCTGCTCATGGTCATGGGCCTTGCCTACGATTCGGACGAAGGCAGAGCCGTCGCCGCCGCACTTTCCGCCATTTTGACAGGCGAGGCGTATGCCCAATCTGCCCGAATGGCGCAAGCATGGGGGACGTTTGCGCGATACGAAGCCAACAAGGCCACAATGCTCAAAGTCATACGCAACCACAGGCGCGCTGCCTACGACAGCAAACCAGAAGAGTATGAAGGGCTCACGATAACGCCGAACGGTCTTAAGGAATGGGCATGCCCTGCAAACCTGATTGCGGCGGCGCGCGAATCCTGGGATCAGGCCTTGGATTTGGGACAGAAATATGGATATCGCAATGCTCAGGTCACAGCCATAGCGCCTACAGGAACGATCGGTCTCCTTATGGACTGCGATACGACTGGCATCGAACCAGACTATGCCCTCGTCAAATTCAAAAAACTGGCCGGCGGCGGCTATTTTAAGATCATCAATTCGAGTGTGCCGCCAGCCCTAAAGGCGCTCAATTATACACAAGAAGAAATCGACGCAATTCTGGCGTATGCCCTTGGACATCAAACTCTGGAAGGAGCGCCTGGTGTATCGCTTGCCTCGCTACGGGAACGCGGCCTGCCCGAAGAGGCTATAGCAAAAGTGGAGACCGCCGTTAAAAACGCCTTTTCTCTGGAGAACTGTTTTGCGCCTGGCGTGCTTGGTACAGAGATCCTATCCAATCTGGGCGTAAGCGAAAGTGAATATAACGATCCAGACTTTAGCCTGCTTTCCTGGCTTGGTTACACTCCGGACGAGGTG
>JAFIHQ010000177.1 GCA_017849315.1 Treponema sp. | reverse complement strand
GTTGGCTCGTTCGCTCTTAGGCAGGTTGGTCATGAGGTCAAAATCTGAAACTCCATGAGCAACCCACTGATAGAGTTGTTTTGCACGATACGGCTGCCTTGCATCTAGACATTGCAGGATCTCTTGCACGCTCATACCCGATAAGTAGAGCGCATCTCCCTTTTGGTTTACGGTAGAGAATGCTTGATCCACTAAAGTCCTCTAGTAAAACACGATATTAGATCAATAATTGCCCGCAACTCAAGGATTTTTTGCTGTGAGTTTAGCCAAGGTATCCTGCACGAAGGGGTTCTTGATACCAAGTTTTTGGAACTCACTGAGGATATCGATGGCCTGCTGACGCTGGCCAGCCCCCAGGTAGCATTGTGCAAGCTCCATGTAAATGCGGTAATTCTTTGGATCGTTCTGAATGAGGGTGCGCAGACTCGTAATAGCGTCGTCGTATTTTCCCTGTATTCGTGCAATTACGGCCAGGCCCAGAATTGCATAAACATCATACTCAATATTGAGGGCATCTTCGTAACACTTGGTGGCTTTGTCGAGTTCTCCCATATTCCTATAGGCATCGCCGGCCCTTGTAAGAATTACTTTGTTGCGGGGGTCCTTTTCCAGGATTTTATTCCAATATGTCAGAGAGATGCTCTGTTTACCTATACCTCTGTAACAGTCGGCAATACCAAAAAGCGCGTAGAAATTGTCTGGTTCGCGCTCCAGGGCTTTCTCAAAATAGGGGATGCCTTTATCGAACTGTTTTAGCTTCCGGTAGCAGTTACCGATCGATGTTAAGACTCGAATATCAACCTGATCTCCCTGCAAATCCACCATTCGCTGCCAATAGCTGAGCGCTTCCTTATATTCTTTGAAGTCGTAGTGGAGATGTCCTAGCCCTATGAGTGCGTAATGGTTGTCTGGCTCCATCTCCAACACCCTTTGATAAATAGCTTTGGACTTTCTGAAATCGTGCACTTTCCGATATGCATCTGCCACACGCGTCAGTACAGTAATGTTTGAATTGTCGTGCAAGAGGTACTGTTCCCAGATCTCTATAGCTTTGTGGTACTGATTAAGGGCTTTGTAGCAGTCTGCCAGCCCAAAAAGAGCATAACTGTTGCCCGGATGGAAAACCAGGCAGCGCCTATAATGTTCTGCCGCTTCCTTGTAAGCTCCTCGCTTCCTTGCAGCGTCTCCAAGCCCGACTAGGGCATAGTTGTTTTCGTTATCTTTTTCCAGGATTTGTGCAAAGCACTCGACCGCTTCGTCAAAACGGTTCTCTTTTAGAAGCTGGTAGCCTTTTTTGGACGCTTCCGAAATTTCGTTTATTTCGTTATCAAGAGACTCTGGCACTTCAAAAAAATCTTCTTGCGTAGGCAGGTTTGGAATGTCACTCATTTTTTCCTCTTTGGGAAAGCGTGATTTTATAATAAGTTTATACTTTGACAAGAATTAAATTCTCTATTGCTTTCCCATCTTCTGTAGTATACTGCCAAAGTCAGCAAAAAGCAACTCTAACACATACTTCTGTTGCGCATTGACTCGTCACTAGGCTTGCCTGCCTCAAAAAAAACTTTTCGGTAGTTCCGGGGCGAAAGTCCTGTGCACTTTTTAAAGACCTTGGTAAAGTGGAACGGATTCTCGAAACCAAAACGTGTTGCAACGTCGCTTATGGTAAGGTGATTATCCACAAGGACTGCGGATGCCGCTTCGATTTTGAGGCGGGTAAAATACTGAAACGGAGACATTCCGAGATTTTGCCTGAAAAGCCGGATGAAATACTCTTCCGACAATCCCATTGCATTCGCGATGTCGTCCGAGCTCAGCTTTTCTCGAACATGCCTTGTCATATAGGAAAGCGCTCGTTCCACATGTTCGTTTTTGAATTGTTCCACTGCCGCAGTAACGTTGGTAGGCGTGAACCCATCGGACCATCGGTAAAGCAGGCTAATGAGTGCATACTCCGCGGCTTTTTTGGCACCGGGTACCTTGGATCTGGACAGCATATAGAGGTCTTCCAAGAGGAATCTGTCTCGCGTGTTGGCGGGCAAAGAGTGGTTTGGTGTCTGCCACGACTGTTGGAGTAGGTCGAGGACCTCATTGTCGACCGGGTTTCCCGGTTCGGGCGAAAACAGAACAGCATAATAACTGATAGGTTTTTCAACCGCTTTTGGCAAGATCGAATGGAATTCTCGCGGCTTGACATAATAGATAATGTTGCCATTTATGCTATAACGTGAACGATTGATAAGTATAGCTCCTTGCCCTTCCATAAAATAATGAAACTCATATTCACCAGCTTCGTGCGCATGGTACCGGCCGTGCCACGCAAGTCGCTCTCCACCGATTAACCGATATACATAGACGACATCGCGTATCTGCATGCTTAGAGAATGTCAATAATGGATATGATATGTCAATATTCCGTATGGTGTGTTAGAGGAAATGCCCTTATAGTCCAAAAAAGAGGCGCAAGAGGGATGGAAACGGTCTGCGGAGTCGACCTTGGTACACAGAGCTGCAAGGTGATAGTTTACGATCCCATAAGGAAAAAAATAGTCTCAAAGGTGCAGGCGCCGCTTTCGATTATCGCTCGTAACGATGGCACGCGTGAGCAGCTCGGTTCCTGGTACGAAAAGGCGCTTCTTGAGTGTTTTAGGGCTATTCGTCTCGAATTAAGACAGACAATTGTCGCAATTGGAGTTTCTGGCCAACAACATGGTTTTGTGCCACTCGACGAAAATGGCGAGGTAATAAGGCCGGTAAAGCTGTGGAACGATACTTCTACGGCGGCGGAATGTATCGAACTTACCCGAATGGCAGGCGGACAAGAATCGCTACTGCGAGAGACTGGTATCCTCATGCTGCCTGGGTATACTGCGCCAAAGATCTATTGGCTTAAAAAAAATGAACCGGAGAGCTATGCAAGGTTGCGGCATGTTCTTCTACCGCATGACTTTATCAATTTCTTGCTGACGGATAATTACGCGACGGAGTATGGCGATGCATCCGGAACGGCGCTCTTCGACGTGCGGAAAAGAACTTGGTCTAAACCAATCTGCGATCTGATAGATCCAAATCTTTTGAGTTTGTTGCCAAAGCTCATAGCGTCCGATAAGCCCGTCGGGATAGTCGGCAGGAAGGCGGCCGAAAGGTTCGGAATACCTCAAGGTGCTGTGGTAGCTGCAGGTGGTGGCGACAACATGATGAGCGCCATCGGCACCGGATGTGTGCGAGACGGCTTTCTTACCATGAGTCTCGGAACGAGTGGAACGCTCTATGGGTACTCTGCGTCCCCTGTAGTCGATCCACAAGGCAACCTTGCTGCATTCTGCTCTTCCACAGGCGGCTGGTTGCCGTTGCTCTGCACAATGAACTGCACAGTGGCAAGCGAACAAGTGCGTGGCTTGTTTGAAATGAGCGTGGAGCAGATGAATGAAGCCGCAGCTGCCTCGAGTATTGGGGCAGAAGGTATTGTCGTTCTTCCCTTTTTCAATGGCGAACGCATCCCGAACCTGCCCGAAGGTCGTGCAAGCATCATGGGCGCAACCGTCGCCAATTTTTCGAGGGCAAATATCACACGAGCGGCCATGGAAGCGGCTATTTTTGGCATGCGGGTAGGTCTCGAAACGTTCGACCAGCTGCATTTTCCTGCGCGCGAAATACGCCTGGTAGGCGGGGGATCCAAGAGTGAGCTTTGGAGAAATATTGCCGCAAATGTGACGGCGCTACCTATTCGTATCCCCAAGGAAGAAGAAGCGGCGGCTCTTGGCGCAGCCCTACAGGCGTTCTGGTGTTTTGAGAACTCTAGAAAAAACAGAAGAATCTCTATTGAAGAAATAGTGGATGAACATGTGAGTCTGGAAGAGGGGATGAGTATCGAACCGGATGTCGCGCAGGTTAGAGAATATAAAGTGGCCTATGCTGTGTATATGAAATACCTTTCGGCCTTAAGTCCGTTGTACAAGACAAATCAAATTTAAGGGGGATGTGATGGGCGATTATTTTGTCGGTCTAAAAGAATACTTCCCTGGAATAGGAAAGATCCGTTATGAAGGCCCAAAGAGCGACAATCCGCTTGCCTTTAAGTTCTACAATCCCGAACGCAAGGTCGGGAATAAAACGATGCGCGATCATCTGCGTTTTGCAGTTGCATATTGGCATAGCTTCGGCGCAGATGGAACCGATCCTTTTGGCGCGGCAACTCATATTCATCCGTGGACGACGGACGCAGATACGCTTATGGCAGCCCATGAGCACAAACTTGACGCCGCTTTCGAGTTCTTTACAAAACTAGGCGTCGATTTTTACTGTTTTCATGACCGCGACTTGGCGCCTGAGGGCGCGACGCCCCTAGAAAGTGAGAAAAACCTTGCCCACATGGTTGAACTGGCCAAAGAACATCAAGCTGCAACAGGTGTACGACTTTTGTGGGGAACATCAAACCTCTTTACACATCCCCGCTACATGAATGGCGCCGCCACCAACCCTGAGTTTGCTGTCGTTGCCAATGCGGCCGCGCAGGTAAAAGCTGCAATCGACGCGACGATCGAGTTGGGCGGTCAGGGATACACCTTCTGGGGCGGTCGCGAAGGGTACATGACGCTTCTCAATACCGACCTGAAGAGAGAGAAGGATCATTTGGCTCGGTTTCTTTCTATGGCGCGCGATTACGGTCGTAGCCATGGCTTTAAGGGAGCTTTCTACATTGAGCCAAAGCCCATGGAGCCGACGAAGCATCAGTACGACTTCGATGTAGAAACGGTTGCCGGATTCTTGCGGGCATACGGGCTTGAGAAAGATTTCAGGGTAAATATCGAGGCAAACCATGCTGAGCTTGCAGGTCATGACTTTCAGCATGAGCTTGAGACAGCGGCCTCCCTCGGTATCTTCGGTTCAGTCGATGCAAATCGGGGTGATCCACGCAACGGTTGGGATACCGATCAGTTCCCAAACAATGTTTTCGATACGACGCTGGCGATGCTTGCGATTTTGCGCGCAGGAGGCTTTGTGACTGGCGGACTCAATTTCGATGCGAAGATCAGGCGTAATTCGGTCGATCTTGCGGATTTATTTGAAGCTCACATTGGTGGCATGGACGCTTTTGCGGCCGGGCTGTTGGCCGCACAGCATATTCTCGATGATGGAAAGCTCGATGCCTTTGTTAAGGAACGGTACTCCTCGTTTGATAGTGGAGAAGGCAAACGCTTTGAAGACGGCAAGATGAGTTTCGAAGATCTGGCAAGGGTCGCGCTCTCCGAATCGGCGCATGAGGCTGCCAAGATTGGTCGAACCTCCGGCAAGCAGGAATACCTTGAGAATCTGGTTATGCGTTACGTCCTTGGGGTGGAATAAACAAAGGGAGTAATAATCCTCTGATTTTAGGTCAGGGATTGAATACAAGTTCTTTTTTAAACTGTACCTTTGGATTGCCTATGTACGAATTCCTGCATTCATTGTGACATTGGCTGGAATGCCTGTCTTTCGAGGTTTGACTGTCTTCATGCTCAAAGGGCTGACCATTAACCCTTTCCCCGAATCTTTTCAGTTTGTCAGTTCTGGGTTCCTGCCTGATATTTCAATAGGCTCACTGGGCAATCTCCATTCGAGCGCCATTATTCTTGGCATTGTATGTGTAATCTACTATGTAATCTCACAACTTAAACATCATGCATCTCAAAAAAGGAAGGGCTCAATGCAATTTCTGGTACCGTGCTGATCGTGCAAATGGTCTTGGTGTCGGCTTTCATTATGCTTTTTTCCGTATGGCTCGCAAGGTATAAAGGTGTTCCGTTCATCTTTTTGATTATTGGTCTGCTTGTCTTGCTCTATGCTTTTTTTACTACTAGAACAGTTCCAGGTCGATTCATTTATGCTATGGGCGGAAACGAAAAAGCAGCCAAGCTTTCCGGTATAAATACGAACCAAATGTTGTTCCTAGCTTACGTAAATATGGGTTTTCTTGCTGCCGTTGCTGGCATTGCATACACGGCACGACTCAATGCAGCTTCTCCTCAATCTGGTCTGAACTTTGAACTTGATGCCATAGCCGCTTGTTTTATCGGTGGTGCCTCTGCCTATGGAGGTAAAGGGACAGTAGTCGGTTCAATTATTGGTGCGTTGGTGATGGGTGTGCTCAATAATGGTATGTCAATTCTTGGTATAGGGAGTGATATCCAACAGATTGTCAAAGGCCTAGTCCTACTGTTCGCAGTTTCTTTCGACGTTCTTTCAAAGAAAAAATCTGGATAAGTATAGTTCACGCCTTTGCGCCATACCTTTTCTCTCGCACTTGCTCACCCAAAGGCAGAGGCTGTCCGCATGCAGTGAAAGTTGCTGGTCTATCTCGACTTGTCTTGCCGGATAATTATGTTTCGCGGACGTCAATGACTCTTTCTACTACCGGCGTAAGAGCTTCCAAAAGCGGTTCCTTCTCTACGCCAGTCACCTTCACTGTGCACAAAGCGTTCGATGGATCTTCGCCCTCAAACGTTGCAAACGAAATGATATTGCCACCACACTTGGTTATGGCATTCGACACTTTGGCGAGCTCTCCCCTTTTTTCGGGAAGCAACAACGTAAGCCTTATACCCTTGTGCCTGGCGCCGAAAAGCTCGATAAACAGCTTGAACAGGTCCGACTCTGTGATTATTCCAACGAGCAAGCTTCCCCTCATTACAGGGAGGCCGGAAATCTCGTTGTCTACCATAATCCGAGCGGCTTCTTCGATAGGCAGGTCTTCTGGTACGGTGATGACTTTCTTGGACATCACTTGTTCGACTTTGAGCTTGGAGATCAAATAGTGCATCTCCCAAACGTCCAGCGTTGAAGCAGGCGACGGCGACGCATGGCTAAGATCGAGCGCCGAGACAATACCAACCAGTTTGCCGTTTTTGTCAAGAACGGGAAGTCTGCGGATCTTTTCGCGCCTCATAATCGCTTGCGCTTCCGGGACTGTTGTATCTGGGGTTATCGTGATAGGATTTCTCGTCATGCGTTGACCAACGTTCATGGCACACCTCCTCTGCAAGTTCGGTATTATCTATCTAACATAATACTATAAAAACCTGGCTTTGCGTGTGGAATCTGGTACCGATCCACCGATTACTCACATGCCCAGATATGCTTTCCGCACTTCCTGATTTGCAAAAAGGTGGTTAGAAGTATCTGCAATCTTAATCACACCGTTTTGCATCACATAGCCCTTGTGAGCTATCTTGAGTGCCATGTTTGCATTTTGTTCCACAAGAAGGATAGTCGTTTTTCGTTCTTTGTTGACGTTTTGAATCACCTCGAAAATATTCTGAACCACAAGTGGAGCAAGCCCCAACGAAGGTTCATCGAGCAAAAGAAGACGCGGATTGGCCATGAGCGCACGGGAAATCGCAAGCATCTGCTGTTCTCCACCAGAAAGCGTGCCTCCTAGTTGATTTTTTCGCTCTGCCAGGCGCGGAAAGATCTCGAAGACTTCCTCCATGTCGTGTTTGATCCCTTCCTTGTCCCGTCTCAAAAAGGCGCCCATGTCCAGGTTTTCAGAGACAGTAAGTTGAGGGAAAATTCGGCGTCCTTCCGGAACCTGAGCAACCCCCAACTGCACGATCTTGTTTGGTGCCAGTTTCGAGATATCTTTGCCGTCAAACAGGATTTCTCCATTTCGAATGGGCGTTATTCCACAGATGCTCATAAGCGTTGTGGTTTTGCCAGCTCCATTCGCGCCGATGAGCGTGACGATTTCACCTTCATCAACAGAAATTGAAATTCCCTTCAATGCCTGAATATTCCCATAGTATGTGTGAACATCTTTAAGCTCAAGCAATGCCATGTCACTCTCCTAAGTAGGCCCGTATGACGTCCGGATTGTGCTTTATCTCTTTCGGTGTCCCTTCGGCGATAAGCCTTCCGTAGTCCAGCACATAGATCCGCTCGCTTACTTCCATAACAAGACTCATGTCGTGCTCAATAAGGAGAATCGTAATGTGTTCTTTATCTCGGATAATATCTATCGTCTCTTCCAGGTCGCGTGTTTCTTGGGCGTTCATGCCGGCAACCGGTTCATCGAGCAAAAGCAAGAATGGATCAGTAGCCAAAGCGCGTGCAATTTCCAATCGACGTTGTTCACCATAGGGCAAGTTCTTAGCCATTTCGTTGGTGTAGGGATCAAGCTTCAGTTTTTTTAATATCTCATAGCTTTCTTCGATGACCCTCTGCTCCTCTTCTTTTGTAGCTTTATCTCTTACGATGGCCTTTAGTACGCCGGCCTTTAGCGAGTTGTGTCTGCCAATCATTACATTCTCGAGTACGGACATGTTGTTGAACAACCGGATATTCTGGAATGTGCGGGCAAGGCCTTTCTGGTTAATAACATTGGGCTTTAAACCGTGAATTTCTTCAACCGCGCCAGAGCGACTACGTATTTTGATTTTTCCCTCAGTAGGTTTGTAGACGCCGGTTATACAGTTAAAGATAGTGGTCTTACCTGCGCCATTTGGTCCGATGAGTGCCGCAATTTCGCCCTTGTCTATATGCATGGAAACGCCATCGATGGCACGCAAACCGCCAAAAGTCATGACAATGTTGTCCAGTTCCAAGACCTCGTTTTCATAAAGAAGTCGTTCTGTACTCATTTTGCCGTTTCCTTAGCCTCGAAGGTGTACTGCTTGCGTTTACGGGGAATAAGTCCGTCGGACTTGAAAATAATAATGAGAACCATCGCTATGCCGTAAATGAGCATGCGATACTGGGCAAGCATTCGGAAGTATTCGGGCAGAAGTTTTAGGATCATGGCTCCGGCTATGACTCCCGGAATGGATCCAGTACCGCCTACAACCACAGACATCAGCATGATCATCGACTCGGACAGGGTAAAGCTGTCGGGATTGATATAAGTCGTTTGCGCAGCCATCAGTACACCGGCCAATCCTGCCCAAAAAGCCCCGAGCGCAAAGGTTATGAGCTTGTTCTTAACCAGATCGACGCCCATGGATTGGCATGCGATTTGGTCTTCTCTCATGGCCTCCAACGCACGTCCGACACGCGAATCTTCTATGCGTCTCACTACAAAGATCGTGATTATTACAAGAACCAGCGCTATAAAATAGATATAGGTGGCTGCATCTCCAGGCGCAAGCTTCTGGCCAAAAAACCAGGGTCTCGGAATCAGGCTGATGCCCGTCGCACCTCCCGTTAGATCGCTGGAGTTCTGCATCACCATGTGAAAGATCTCACCGAAGGCCAGAGTAATGATGGCCAAATAATCTCCCCGCAGCCGTAGGACCGGCAAACTCAAAAGAACACCGAAGAGCATTGCTACGACACCTGCCACAGGAAGCGAAATCCAAAAGAGCCATCCCGGGTCAAAACCAGCCGCCACAAACGAAGGCCCTACGTATTTCCAAATAAGGCCGTACGTGTATGCTCCGACCCCAAAGAACGCTGCATATCCAAGATTGAGCAGGCCGCCCAAGCCTACGACAATGTTGAGCCCCAGACCCAAAATCACATAGATAAAGGCAGTTATCATCACATTGGTGTGGTACATGCCGAAAAGAAATGGAAATGCGGCCGCAAACACAAGTAAGAGGAGTGCGCCTACACTGCGCGAAAATGGGTTTACAGAGACGTTGGAAGATCTTCTTGTCAAAGAGGAGGAACTCATTGCGGCACCATCGCCTTTCTTTGCGCTTCCATGGGATTCATTCCAAACAAGAGCGTGACGCCAAATAAATGAGAGAACAAATCCTGCAACACCTATTGGTAAGATAAGATTCCATCGAAATTGAATCTGGGCCACACCACGTGAGACCGACACTTTCATGACCATAATGGGAAAGAACAGGATAATAAACCAAATTGCAACCGTAAGGGATTTCTTTATCTCGGTAAGAATGGTTTGTACTTTCATAGACTAGACCTTTTGTTTTTGAGTTCGGCCTAGCAGACCGTCTGGCTTTATCAGTAGAATTACAATGAGAATGATAAAGGCAAAAGCATCTTCATAATCACTGGAAATATAGCCGGTACCGAAGCTTTCTGTCCAACCCAACACAAAGCTCCCAAGTACTGCGCCGGGTATACTGCCTATTCCCCCTAGAACCGCAGCTACAAAGGCCTTAATACCCGCGATAAATCCAACATAGTAATTGATTTGTCCCATATATGAACAAATCAAGACACCACCTATCGCAGCAAGAGCTGATCCAAGAATGAAAGTTACAGAAATTACCTGGTCAACATCCACTCCGACTAACTGCGCCATGTGCATATCTTGTGCCGTGGCGCGCATCGCTTTGCCCATCCTGGTAAACTTGATGATCAGAGTAAGCAGAATCATGATCAAAGTGGAAGTAACTAAGATGATAAACTGGGTAGAGTTTATGTACTCTTTATACGGTAGAAGCCAAGAGAACTCTGGAAGATAGCTCGGAAATGGCAGGAACTTCTCCGTTTGGGCAAGGAGAACCGTGTTCTGTAGGATAATAGACATGCCCATAGCGCTTATTAGAGCAGAAAGTCGCGGTTTTTCCCGCAAAGGCTTGTATGCTATTTTTTCGACTGTATAGCCGAAGGCAGCGGAATAAAACATGGCCAGCAAAATGGACAACACCAAGACCCAACCCATAGGCATGCCTTGAGAGTAAAAGAATCCTCCCATGATGAGTGCAGTGAAACCGCCTATCATATAGATTTCGCCGTGCGCAAAATTGATGAGCTGGATAATTCCATAGACCATTGTGTATCCAAGCGCCATCAGGGCATAGATACTGCCTTTTGCCGTGCCGCTCAAAAAAAGTTTTATGAAATATTCCATGTGCCAATCCTTCAGGATGAAAAACTAAAAGAAAGCCGTTCAGACACGTGGTCATGAACGGCTTTCTTGGAGGCTCGCAGAAGCGTCGCGAAGCAGAGATAGATCTTACTTCACTTCTACGAACTTGCCGTTCTGAACCTGGAAGAGTGAGTTTCCAAATCCTACCACATCACCCTTCTTATCAAAAGTTATACGCCCAAGTACCGTGTCCACGTATTCGGACTGCAGCGCGGCCACAATCTTGTCGTAATCGGTAGACTTTGCCTTTGCAATAGCGTTTACAAGCGCTTGCGTTGCAGCATACGCGTTGAGGAAGAACGCGCCGGGATCCGAACCAAACTCTTTCTTGTGCGCTTCGATAGCCTTGACGGCCATGGGATTGCTGGAAGTATCGGTTGGTCCTGTTGCATAGACGCCCTCAGCGTATTTGCCGGCAACTTCAATAAAAGTGTTGTCCTTGATTCCGTCTTCAGAAATGAACGCAGCGCTAATACCTTTTTGGCGCATCTGCTGTACGATTTTGGAAGCTTCAGGATGATAACCGCCCCATACCACAGCATCGACTTTGGCGTTCCCTACCTTATTAATCACAGCGGAGTAGTCAGGTGCACCTGGATTTACACCCTCGAACACGGGCACTTGAACGCCTTTCTTTTCGACAAATTCCTTCACCGACTCAGCAAAGCCTTTGCCGTAATCTCCTTTATCGTGCAGCACTGCCACTTTTTTTACCTTGAGTTTGTTCACAAGGAAGTCTGCAGCCATTCTTGCCTGCTGATCGTCTGGGGCGATAGTACGGAAGAAGTTGGGATACTCACCTGATTGCGTGAGCGAAGGTGTTGTAGCAGAAGGTGAAATAGTCACAATTTTGGAGTCCTTGTAGATCCCCATTGCAGCCTTGGTTGCACCAGAGCAAATATGGCCAATGACGGCTACTACTTTGTCGCTTACCAGTTTGGCGGCAACGTTGGTAGCAATCTCTGGCTTGCATTGATCATCCTCGATGACGAGCTCGACCTTTTGGCCATTGATACCACCTTTTGCGTTGACCTCTTCGATGACCAGTTTTGCGGCGTTAACCGTAGGCAGGCCATACGAAGCCAAGTCTCCAGAATGTGCTCCTGCAACTCCAATCTTGATGGTTGGCGCTGCAAACATCGCTTGGGCACTAAAGAGCGCCGCAAGGCTCACAACCGCAAAGACCACGAGGTTTTTGTGCTTCATCATGTATTCCTCC
>JAFIHQ010000176.1 GCA_017849315.1 Treponema sp. | reverse complement strand
TCGGAATAAGCGCCCTTCATTTCGTTATAGACAACGCCTTTGCGCGAAAGCGAGCCATCGGGCTCGACTTCGTAATGCCAGCCTTCCTGTCTGAAGATGTCTTCGCTCAAGGTCGGATAAAACACCGCGTCGAGGTACACGTCGATGAGGTTGTAGAAGTCCTTGAGGTTGGTCGATGCAACGGGGTAGACAGTCTTGTCGGGGAAGGTGAGGGCGTTCAAAAAGGTGTTGAGGGAGCTTTTCATGAGTTCGACAAAGGGCTCCTTGACGGGATATTTGCGCGAACCGCAAAGCGTGGAGTGCTCCATGATGTGGGCGACGCCGTTCGAGCTTGTAGGGGGCGTGCGGAAGCTGATGCCGAAGGACTTGTTTTCGTCCTTGTTGATGATGGAGAGCAGGCGCGCTCCTGTGCCGTCGTGCTTATAAAGGCGCACAATGGAATCGATTTCCGGGACGTTTCGTTCTTCAATAAGGGTAAATGACATAAAATAATCCTTTCTAATATAAATAATTAAGCATGATTATGCTTGTCGTCGTCAACATTATCAGCATTAGATGAACGGCGTGCAGAGCCTCCTATGGTTGCCCCTGGCGAACAGCGGCCGATACCTTCGAACAAAGGTCGTAAAACGAGCTTGTCGACAGTGTTGGCCACGGCAAGGCCAGTGGCTACGGCAAAGGCGGTCATAAGGGCTGTCATGCCGATTTCGAGGGACTGGCTTGTATTGCCTTCCACCGAAGCGAGCATAGTGTAATACATTCCGCCGCCGGGGACGAGTGGGACGATGCTCGAAACCATGTACACCGTGGCCGGGCGATGCCGGAAACGCGCAACGAGTTCGCTGTAGAGGCCCGTGGCGACGGCTGCGGCAAAGGAAGAAAATGCTATTGAAGCGCCAGACGGGATGGCTTGTCGAACAGTCCATCCAAGGGCAGCGCCACAGGAAGCGAGGAGCGCATCGGCATTACGTAAACCAAAAAGCACCGAGATGGCCAGGGTTCCGACGGCGGCATAGAGAGGGCCCTTGAGGATAGCGAAAACTGCGAGCAAGGCGGCATTCATCGAGCTACTCCCGGCAGCAAAAAGCGCCACAGGGCCATGACGCCGCCTGCGCCGGACGATATTGCGGCGGCGGTAAGAAATGCGTCCGTGCCGCGGGCAAGGCCAGCAACAAGGTCGCCTGCAATAATGTCCCTGATAGCGTTGGTTATCGCAACACCGGGCACCATCAGCATAATCACACCGATGACCGTGACATCGGTGTTGATAGCGAGGCCGCAATAGTGGACCGCGAGCGATGCGAGCGTTGCAAGGGCGCCGCCGGCGAGGCTCGCGAGGAAGTCCGGCAGGCGCCAGCGCTGGAAGGCGGCGAGCGCGAGCTCGAGGATGGCGCCGATGGCGACGGCGGCGCCTGTGTCCAGGGGCCTGCCGCCGAAAAGCAGGGTAAAGAAGGCCGCACCCAGGGCTCCTGCTCCGACTCTTGCTGCCAAAGTACGCTCGCTCATGCGCTCTATTGCGTCCATTTCGCTGGAAGCTTCGTCAAAACTCATCGCATCGGTGGCCAAGGCCCCTGCCATTGTGGCAAGTCGCGATACTTTTTCCAGGTTCATCTGTCGGTGTTTGATTCTGCGCACCACAGAGTGCACTTTGCCATCTTCGCCGGCGAATGAGAGCATGAGGCCAGTGTTCGTCGCAAAGCACTCTGGCTCCATGCCGCCTTGGCTTGCGATGATGCTCATGGCGATCTCCTCGGCCCTGTATGTCTCGCCGCCGTTTTCCAGCATCATTCTTGCTGCGTCTGCCGCAAAAAGCAGTAGCTCTTCCGATTCCATTGCCCCTATACTAGCCTGCCTTTTCTTCCGCGGCAAGAAAGCCTCCGACGGGATGAAAAGGATGAAGACTGGACGGGATAACTAGATTTTGTGGAATTGACGGGATAGGTCACAACATTGACACGGCGTCCGTGTTCCGTCCACTGGACTATGGCCCAGACATTAGCGCAAAATGCGCGCGAGTACCCTGTCGTGACGCTGACTGGACCTCGACAGGCAGGTAAAACGACCCTCGCAAGGCATGAGTTCCCGACTTATCATTATGTCAATCTTGAGTTGCCTGAGTCGCGTGAAATGGCCTTTCACGATCCCCACTCCTTTTTCGGGCTTTATCCTCCCCCGGTAATTATTGATGAAATTCAACGGGCGCCCGAAGTACTAAGCTACATTCAGGTAGATGTGGATGAGCATCGGAACGAAAACGGTCGGTATATTCTTACAGGGAGCGAACAACTCGATCTGCGTGCCAAGGTAAGTCAAACGCTTGCAGGGCGAACCGCGCTCCTGCAAATTCTCCCTCTTTCTTGTTCCGAACTAAACCGTGCTGGTGTGATACTCGATAGGGACGAGTATCTGTACCGCGGTTTCATGCCGGGAATCTATCGATCCAATCTAAATCCCACGGGTTTTTATCGAAACTACTACCAGACCTATGTTGAACGCGATGTGCGACAGCTTATTTCCCTTCGCAATGCGTCGGCATTCGAGGTGTTCTTGAAGCTCCTTGCGGGACGGGTCGGACAGCTTATCAATTTGTCTGATCTGTCGGGAGCGACAGGGGTCAGTTCGACGACGTTGAGAGAATGGCTCAGCGTCCTGGAAGCGTCCTTTGTCGTCTTTCGCCTGCGTCCTTACTATAAGAATTTTGGCAAACGCCTGGTCAAGTCGTCGAAGGTCTATTTTACGGAGCCAGGATTCGCGGCATACCTGCTCGGCATACGGGAGCCCGGCCAAGTGGCAAGTCATCCGCTGCTCGGCGGGCTCTTTGAGAATCTCGTTGTGGCAGAGGCGATGAAAGCCAGGATGAATAAAGGCGAAGACAGCAATTTGTATTTTTTCCGCGACAACAATGGACTCGAAGTGGATCTGCTTGTCGATAATGATCAGAATCTCGTTCCGATCGAGATTAAGGCTGCACGGACGTTTACTGCCGAATTCTTTAAGGCTTTTTCGTTGCTGCGCCGGCTTGGGGTACCATTCAGGTCAGGCTTCGTCGTGTACGCCGGCGAGCTCGAGACAAGCTTCAGGGACGATAAAATCATCAACTATTCCTCTCTCGAACAGATCCTGTGAAGGAATCACACATGTGAACAAAAAACGACGCCAACAAAAAACGCCGAAAATAACAATGTGTAGCCAACGGGCAAAAACGTTGTTTCCTCTCTTGTTCGAGAAAACTAGTGTTCAAGAAACTGACAAAACCTAGGGAGGTTAGATATGGAGATTGTGATGGAAGAAAGAAAAGCACCAGTCTTTGCCGCGTTGATTCTGATCGCTGCGCTCTTGCTCATTCCTGGCCTTACCGTGTCGGCGCAGGTCAGGGCCTATGACCAGAAGATCGGGCCGGGGCAGTTTGTGCATGGCTATGCCTTTCAAAAACCGCTGAAATTGACTGCGGAAGAACAAAAAGCCGTTCGGGATATTCTTTCCAAAGATCAAAACGAGATCGCCAAGGCGCGCGCGGAAATTCGCATAAGCCAGGCAAAAATCTCAAGGCTGATGTTGGACGACAATCCAGACATGG
Organism: Treponema sp.; assembly: GCA_017849315.1. Lineage (GTDB taxonomy): Bacteria > Spirochaetota > Spirochaetia > Treponematales > Rectinemataceae > JAFIHQ01. The sequence goes on along the minus strand of JAFIHQ010000176.1, from coordinate 894 downwards.
GCGCTATTTCCGCCGAGCTGGACCGCATCGCCGAATTCGAAAAGACCATCAAAATGATCCAAATTCAGCGCCAGATCGAGATTAAGAAACTCCTTGGTGAGGATCGCTACAACGAGTTGGTCAGGGTCCTTACCCAAAGACGAATCCAAGACGGAAGGTTCTGGTTCCAGCAATGCCCATTTGATGGTAAGAAGACTCCAAAAAATCCCGGGCCTGCTCCAGATCAGGCTCCTGACGATGACAACAAATGACAACAATTGAAGCTTCGGAAACGAGTTTCAAACAGGCTCGAATTGAGGGAGCCTAGCTCGTGTCGGCATAACCCCTCGGCATAACCACGGCTTGAAAAGGCTGTGGTTATTTCAATTCTCGAAACACTGTTTTAAATCCTCGATTTATCCGAGTATCTACATTTTCTCTTGAAGAAAGGTACTCAGTCAGCTGGCGGTTTTCGCTTCAGATCTAGCCAATGGATGGACTTTACTCTAAAATCATGAAAAATGTCTAATTTGGTTTTTGTTACTGCCCAAAGTTAAAAGCAAAAAAATAGAGAGCAGATTCTTTAGAATCTTGCAGGACCACTCCTATGGAAAAGGATGCTGATCATGGTTTGGCTGGAGATCATTCTGTACCTTACCGCTGCAATACTGGTGGCGCTCCTTGTATTTGCTTTTATACGACGCAACAACCTCTTATCGCCGCTCTACATCCTATTGATACTGGCCGTATTGGTCTACGTCCTGGGCTACGCCAACGAGCTTGTCTCAAGATCTGTGGAGGAAGCGATCTTCTGGATTAAGCTCCAGTACTTTGGTATTCCTTACCTGTCCTTCCTTTGGCTGCTCTTGACCTACCGCCTCTGTTACGGCAGATCGCTTTCATTTCCGGTTGTGC
>JAFIHQ010000027.1 GCA_017849315.1 Treponema sp. | reverse complement strand
CGGCTGGCCGCCCAGAAGGCGGCGGAAGCCCAGGCAGCGGCGCAGAAGGCTGCCGCAGACCAGGCCGCACGTGAGGCTGCAGACAAGAAGGCAGCTGAGGAGCGTGCAGCTCAAGAAGCTGCCAAACTGGCATTGCAGCCAATGGGGAAGCTTGTTGTGACCAATTCACCGCAGGAATTCAGCCCGGATGACGACGGAGAGAACGACTTGGAATTCTTCGATATAACGATGCCAACCAATACGGACGTGGCAACCTGGGAGCTCACGCTGTACGAAGATGATATTGTCGACCCAAGAGCAAGTACTTATCAAGTAAAGACCTATGCATTTAAGACATGGACAGGCACGGGGACGCCCCCATCCAGAATCGTCTGGGACGGCAAGTCCGATAGCGGAGAACTCGTCGAGTCCGGGTGGACATATCCTTATATCTTTAAATATGTTGGCACAACGGGCAAGATCGAAAGCGCAAGCGGAACAGTCGACGTCGGGATTATCATTCAGAAGCGCGGGAATGACCTTGTTCTTAGATTCCCATCCTTGGTGTTCGATCCTGACAAAGCGACATTCACGCAGCTTGCATCCAGCGTGATAGAACGCAACAACGTTATCATGACGAAGCTGGTAAAATTGCTTGCACAGTATCCGGACTACCACATCACAATCGAAGGCCATGCCAACAACGTGGGCAAGATGATGGGATACTCCAAAGCAAAAATCGACAATGAGGAGAAGACGGAGGTCTTGCCCTTATCCGCCGCCCGCGCCGAAAAAATAAAGGCAATGCTTGTGGCAAATGGCATCACAGCGAACAGAATTTCTACGAGGGGCTATGGATCGAGCCAGCCAGTCTACAGTTTTACGGATGCGCAGAACCGCTGGAAGAACCGAAGAGTGGAATTTGTGCTGACCAAGGCCTCCAAGGAATAGTTCAAGGAATAGAGGGCAAGACAGGTGGCCAGCCCAGACGCCAGGCGGCCAAGATAGTGGGTCAGTGCCGTGCTTACCGCAAGTACCGCCCCTACTGGAGAAGCAGGTAGGCGCCGCCCGCCGCGGCGGCGGCCAGCCTGAAATACCGGTACGGCTTCTCCGGGATGCGCCGCACCAGCCGGACCCCGAAAAACACCGCCGCCAGCGCGAGCGGCGCCTGCACCATCACAAGGGTCAGCGTTTCTATCGTGAAGCTGCGCCAAACGAAAATAGTAAGGGGGAGGCGAATTGCGTTGGTCGTGGCAAAAAACAAGGTGGTTGTGCCCAGGAGGCCTCCCTTAAGAAGGCCGCACGAGAGCAGATAAAGCCCAAAAACAGGCCCCCCTGCATTGCCTATCGTGCTCGAAAACCCCGTGAGTAAGCCCAGTGGCGCTGCGACGTACCAGCGCTTGGGCAGGCGTACGCCGCCGCCTTTGAGCTCCTGTACGAACATAATGGCCGTGCTCACAAGGATAATGATCCCTATGACCAGTTTGAAGGTCGCCTCGGACAAATCTTTGCCGATCAGCGTACCCAGTGCAATGCCGGCAATCGCCGCCGGCAAAGTCCGCACAAGAATCTTGTAATCGACCTGTGCATGATAATTCCACAGCGCCGCCCAGTCCGTCACAATCATGATGCCCAGCATAATGGTCGACGACGAGCGCGCGCCAAATGCTTGTGCCATAAAGGGTATTGCCAGAATCGAAGCCCCTTCCAAGCCCGCTTTGGCCAGTCCAACGAGTACCGCGTTGAGCGCAAGTGCCACCCATTGCCCTGCTGTGAGATTTACGAGCTGCGCGAACATTTAGTCACTCGCCTTTGACGCGCCACCCTGCTTTGACGCGCAACCCTGCGTGGGGGTGTCGCCCGCACTACTCACGCTAACCGCATTTTCGCCGCTCTTTGCATCGGCGCCATCATCGGCGTCATTGGCATCGGCGCCATCATCGACGTCATTGGCATCGGCGCCCGCAGCAGTGGTGGCAGCATCGGCTCCAACATCGGCACCGGCGCGAACATCGCCCGCAGCCTTGGCAGCAGCGTCATTATTTCCCTGCACGTTGGCCGCCTCATCGCGATTTAGCAGATTCTTGATGTTCTCGATATGCGCCATATACACAGACGCCGCCTGTTCGATATTGCCCGACCGAATGGCCGCAGCAAGCTCCTGGTGTTCAGCCAGGATTTTGGACCGGTCCTGATACTCGCCTTGCGATTTTTCTATTTCCTTGAAAAGAAATGCCCGCAGCGTATCGTAATAGTCAGCAAAAAGCTCGTTGGAAACGCTCGTGATAATCCGCTTATGAAAGTCGAAGTCCGCCTGGATCACTGCGGAGGCGTCGTTCGCCTCGAGCGCCTTGTCCATGGCCACCAAAATCGTATCGAGGTCGGCAAGCACATCTTTCGTGGCTTCCGGCGTCTCGCGCTGTCGAATAGTGAGCTGCAAAAAGCACCAAAGCTCGATGGCGCCCCTCAGATCGATGAGCATGTCGATGTCGTCCTGTCCAAGGAGCATGGCCCAGGTGAGCGCCTCCCTCGAAATCGAGGACCTTGAACCCACAAAGGTGCCCTTTGCCGATTTTGAGACCAGAACACCCAGGTAATTGAAGACCTTGATTGTCTCGCGGATGGACGAGCGCCCCACGCCGAGCTGTGCTGCCAGCTCGCTTTCCGTGGGGAGTTTATCGCCGGGTTTGTATTGGCCTGAGGCGATGAGCTCCTTGAGTTGGTCCATGGCTTGGTTGACGACGGTGGTTTTTCGGATGGGTTTTAGGGTTGAGCTAGAGTTATTCATTATACCTTAGGATAAGGCTGAGAATCCTCGCTGTCAATGAATATACTATTGTCAGACATTATGATTGACTGATAAAAAAAGCAGTGTTATCCTCAATTGTCACGATTTTGCGGCGCATTTTGCTGTATCGAATTGCGTCAAGTTGCACTGGTTTAGACGGGCTCGTGCGGACTTGGGCATACGTGGGTATAATTTCTATCTATGCAGTTTGGAGGTGGAAGGCATGAAAAAGGTACGTGTGGGCGTTGCTGGATATGGAGTTATAGGTCAGCGGCTTGCAGATGGGGTTTCGCTTCAACAGGACATGGAACTCGTCGGCGTGGCCGATGTGGCGCCGACGCTTTCTGTGCGTGCGCTGCGCGAAAAGGGGATGCCCTACAACTTCTACGTGGCTGCACCCGAAGGCAGGCCTGCTCTTGAAGCGGCCGGAATTCCCATAAGCGGTTCGCTGGAAGACCTCGTCCAGAGTGTGGACGTCATGCTGGATGCGACGAGCGCCGGCGTAGGCGCAAAAAACAAGGAGCTTTACGCCAAATATGGCAAGAAGGGCATTTTCCAGGGCGGGGAGAAAAACTCCGTCGCTGATGTGTTCTTCCATGGGTATGCCAACTACGAAAAAGGCCTGGGCGCGCAATTTCTCAAGCTGACGAGCTGCAATACCACGGGGCTCATCCGGGCAGTGGACTGTCTGGACCGGGCGGTGGGTATCGAAAAAGTCGCCATTACGATTATCCGACGCGTCGCCGACCCGGGCGACTATCACCGCGGGCTTACGAATGCGCTGCAAATCGACAAGGCGCCGAGCCATCAGGCGCTCGACCTTATGACGATAATGCCGCATGTTCAGGCAACGGGCATCCTCGTGCACACGCCGGTGACGCACGGGCATATTATCACGGTGGTGGCCACGCCGAAAAAGTCCGTGACGCCCAAGGACGTCGAGGAGATTCTGGACCAGCATCCGCGCATCAGAATGGTGTCGATAGACGAAGGCTTCCTCGGCAACGCGTCGCTCTTCCGTTATGCGCGCGACCTCGGCAATCCCCGAGGCGACATGTACGAAATCGCGTGCTGGCGCGATTCGATCGTGATGAGCGGCAACGACATTATGTTCGCCATCAATGTGCCGCAGGAGTCGGTCGTGATCCCGGAGAACATGGACGCGGTGCGGGCCTGCATGCGGATGCAGGAAGACCGCATCGAGGCTACGGAAACGACGAACAGGTATCTCGGCATCGGGAAGTGGAGAAACCTCAAGTAGCGCGGGCGGCGCCCGGCGAAATTTACTTGTCGGCCACGCGGCGAAATTTACTTGTGGGTCGCGCGGCAGAATTTGCTCGCGGGCGGCGCGCGGCGACTTGTGGCGGGGAGTGCTCGAACGCAAGGGGGATATATGCAAAAGGCAAAACTCAAGATAAAGCCGATTTCCGACTTCGATCTGGCCGGCAAAACGGTCATTTTCAGGCCAGATCTCAATTCGCCAATCGATCCGCAGACAAAAAAGATCGTCAACACCAATCGGCTCGAGAAGACGGTGCCGACGCTCAAGGCGCTTCTGGACGGCGGAGCAAAGGTGGCGATCATTGCGCACCAGGGCGACACGCTGGATTATCAAAATCTTATTCCGCTGGAAGAACATGCGGCTATTCTGTCGCGCCTTTCCGGAAAGAAGGTGGCGTACATCGACGATGTGTGCGGGCCCGCGGCGGTAGCGGCGGTAAAGGCGCTAAAAACGGGCGAAGCGATCATCTTAGGCAATCTGCGCTACCTCACGGAGGAGGTTTCGTCCTTTGAAAAAGAGGTCAAGCTCACGCCGCAGGAAATGACGAAGACGTGGCTTGTGAGGACTTTGGCGCCACTTGCGGACCTTTACGTGAACGACGCCTTTGCGGCGGCGCACCGGAACGCGCCGTCCATGGTCGCTTTTCAAGAAGTGCTGCCGACAGCCGCGGGTTTTCAGCTTATGGACGAGTATTCCGCGCTGAAACAGGTGATGGACAACCCAAAGCGGCCATGCGTCTACGTGCTAGGCGGGGCGAAGATTTCGGACGCTTTCGACATGATGCGCAAGGTGCTGACCGACGGCAGCGCGGACAAAATCCTCACCGCTGGCGTGACGGGGCTCGTGATGCACATTGCACGGGGCATAGATCTGGGGGCGGCTGTAGATAAGTTTCTGAAAGACAGGGCGCTCGACGTGTTTATACCGGAAGCAAAGTCGTTACTTGAGGAATTCGGCGACAAATATGTGCTGCCAGTGGACCTGGCATACGAAGTAGTCGGGCCTGATGGCCAGAAGGTGCGCGCCGAAGCGGATATCGACCACCTTCCTAAGGATGTGCTCTTCCCCGATGTGGGACATAAGACGATCGAGGAGTTCCGCAAGGTCATTGCGGGCGCGGGTTCGGTCTTTGTCAATGGCCCGGCCGGCGTCTACGAGACGCCGATGTGGGCGGATGGCACGCGCGAGATTTGGAATGCGATAGCGGACTCGCCTGCGTACACGGTAATTGGCGGCGGGGACACGATCAGTGCGGCTGCGCGATTTACCGACATGAGCAAGTACGGCTATGTCTGCACGGGAGGCGGCGCCATGGTACGCTTCCTCGCAGGCAAAAGACTGCCGCTCATCGAGGCCATGGAAAAAGCGGGTGCGCGCGACGCAAAAGCGTGATAAGCTAGGGATTCGCAGTTGGAGCTGCGCAATTCTGGCGCCAGATTCTGACGGGTTGGCGCCCTCGGTTTTTTCGCTCTGAGCACCGCGTCCAGGCCAACGCGCAAGCCGCTACTGTGGAGATGAGTTCTTAAAAGGAGTTTCGTGATGGACATTGATTTTGACCTTAGTAACTTGGATAAGGCATTCCCTGCCGATTTTACCCCGGATCAGCGGGCAAAGGCGCAGACGCTCTTTTTAAAGCGGCTTTCGCTGGCCGCACACGAATTTTACGGTGGCAAGATGCAAGTCATCCCAAAGTGCGGGTTTTATGGTTTTAACTGGTTCAACGTGTGGTACACACCGGGCGTTTCGGCTGTTTCAACATCGATCCGCGACAAGAATGACTTGTCGTTTTCATTGTCCAATCGGGGTAACCTGGTGGGCATAGTCTCTGACTCGACGCGGGTTTTGGGCGATGGAGACTGCACGCCTCCGGGCGGCTTGTGCGTCATGGAAGGCAAGGCCATGCTGATGAAGTATCTGGGCGGCGTGGACGCGGTGGCGCTGTGCATGGACTCGCGCGGCAAGGACGGCAAGCACGACCCGGACAAGATTATCGACTTTGTAAAGATGCTGCAGCCCTCGGTGGGCGCGGTGAATCTGGAGGATATCAGTCAACCCAACTGTTTCAAGGTTTTGGACGAGCTGCGGGAGAGCTGCGACATCCCGGTGTGGCACGACGACGCGCAGGGTACGGCGTGCATAACGCTGGCGGGGCTGCTGAACGCGCTCAAACTGGCGGGCAAGAAGCTGTCCGACGCGCGCATCGTGCTGCTTGGCGCTGGTGCCTCCAACACGACGATAGCGCGGCTCATCCTGGCGGACGGCGGGGACCCGGAGAAACTCGTGCTCTTCGACTCGAAGGGCTCGCTGCACTCGGGCAGGAAGGATATCGAGTCAGACCCTGCGTTCTACCGCAAATGGGAGCTGTGCAAGAAGACGAACCCGCAGCATTACGGGAGCGAGGCCGAAGCGCTCAAAGGCGCCGATGTGTTGATAGCGCTGTCCACGCCGGGGCCGGACACGGTGAAGCGCGAGTGGGTACATTCCATGGCGCCAAAATCGATCGTGTTCGCCTGCGCCAACCCGGTGCCGGAGATTTGGCCGTATGCGGCAAAGGAAGAAGGCGCCTTTATCGTGGCGACCGGCCGAGGCGACTTCCCCAATCAGGTGAACAACTCGGTGTGTTTCCCTGGCATTCTGAAAGGGGCGCTTACGGTGCGTGCAAAGAAGATAACCGATGCCATGGCTATCAAGTGCGCACATTCCATAGCAGATTTTGCAGAAAAGCGCGGGATTTCGCCGGACAACATCACGGCGACAATGTCCGAGACGGAAGTATACGCGCAAGAGGCCGCTGACGTCGCCATGCAGGCGATTGCAGACGGCGTGGCGCGCGTCAGCATGAGCTGGGACGAAGTTTACGCCAAGGCCAAGGCCGACATAGCGACGTCAAGGGCGATGTTTGATTCGCTCCAGGAAGAGGGCTTTATAGCCAAACCCTCGAGCGCGATGTTGAACGAGGCCTTCAAGTGGGCCGTCGAGCAGGTTAAGAAATAGTATTGGTGCAAGGAATAGGATTGAAGAAGGTAGAAATCCCATACAAGGGCAGCTTTATATCGCTAAAGCTGCCCGACGATGCCGAGCTTGTCGAACCCAACGCGCTCGAGGGCGAGCTTGCCAAGAGCCAGGGCACAGATAACTCTGGCAATTCTGCGCGCGCTCTCGTGGCGGAGCGGGTAGCAAAGCCCAGCGGCGTCTTGCCGCTGGGAGAATTCTTGCAAGGCGCCAAAAATGTGCTCGTCATTGTAAACGATGGAACGCGCCCAACGCCCACATCGGTAGTGCTGGATTGTATCGGTGACCTGCTGGAATCGCACAACGCACATTTTTTAGTGGCGACTGGTGCGCATCGGGCGCCCACCGAAGAAGAATATGGGCGGATTCTTGGTGGCAATTACGGTCGATTCCGCGGCCGGGCGGAAGCGCACAACGCGAAAAATTCGGCGTCGCTCGTGAGCTTCGGTACAACACGAAGTGGCACGCCGATTTTGCTCAACAAGCGGGTGGCCGAGGCAGACCGAATTGTTGTCATTGGGTCGGTGGAGCCACATTATTTTGCAGGCTATACCGGCGGGCGCAAGGCTTTTCTGCCAGGCGTTGCAGGCTATGAGACAATTGAAGCCAACCACAAGATGGCGCTCGATGCGCGCGCCCAATCGCTCGCGCTTGCAGAAAACCCCGTCAATCAGGACATGGAGGACGCGCTGGGCAGAATAGAGGCGCCGGTCTTTGCCATAATGGCCGTGCTGAACAGTGAGCAGGAATTGGCCGTGTGTACAGCTGGCGATATCGAGGTATCTTTTGCACAAGCGGTAGAAGCGGCCAACGCGATTTTTGCGGTCAAAATGCAGGAGCGCGCCGACCTCGTCATTTCGGTTGCGCGCGCGCCTATGGACATCAATCTGTACCAGGCACAGAAAGCAATCGACAACGGTGCCATGGCAACTGCCGATGGCGGGACGCTGGTTTTAGTGGCCTCGTGCTGGGATGGCGTAGGAGACAAGGCGTATATGGAGCTTTTGGGAAGCGCGTCTTCCCCGCACGAGGCGCTCGAGAAAATCGATGCTGGTTATAAACTGGGCTATCACAAGGCCGCCAAAATGGCGCAGGTGGCGGAACGAATAAGGCTTCTGGCGTATTCGGATCTGAGCACAGCGACTTTACAGCAGGCGTTTATTGAAAAAATCGACACCGTGGCTGCGCTGCAGCAAATCATCGATTCCGCGGTTACAACGGGTTCTCATATCGCTGTGTTAATGGATGGAACCTTAACAGTGCCCATTATTGCGGAAGCTCATTCCATTACGGAAGCTCGTTAGCGCATTCCAAAAACACTTTTACAAGCGCCGGGTCGAATTGGGTTGCGGCGCACTTCCTGATTTCCTCCACCGCCGCGTTGTGCGACAGAGGCTTGCGATAGGGGCGCTGCTCTGTCATGGCGTCGTAGGAGTCGGCAATGGCCAGGATACGCGATGGCAGCGGGATTGTTTCACCCTTTATTTTCTGTGGATAACCTTGCCCATCCCAGCGCTCATGGTGAGAAAGAATATATGGTGCAACTTTTCTAAAATCCGGCGACGACATTGCAACGCGATACCCGACTTCCGAGTGCGTTTTCATGATCTTCCACTCATCGTCAGTGAGAGGTCCTGGCTTATTCAGAATCTGGCTGTCAATTGCAATTTTCCCGATATCATGAAGCACGGAAAACAGGCGCAGATCGTTTAAAGCCTGTTCACTAAGGCCGATCTGTTTGCCCATTTTTTCCGTTATCGTTGCAAGGCGGACCCCATGGCGTTCGGTCTCCGGGCTCCGTTCGGCCAGGGTGACCAGAATTGATTGTAACACATTGTTGGAATTGCTGTTGCGCTCGAGTGTTTTGCTCTCGTGCATCATTTCGCTCGCTGCCTTCATAAAGTTAGAGTTCAACGTCGTTGCCGTGGCATAACCAAGCGCAATGCTGAGCGAACCATAGGCCTTAGTGCTGCTTCTCGTGCCACTATCGAAAGAGGAATTCTGCGCATTGCAGGCCACAATTGCTTCTTTGATGGCAGTCACCCGACGCTCGAGCTGGTTGGCGTCGGTCTTGGGCATGAGTAGACAGAATTCGTCGTCGCCGATTCTTGCCAGGATGTCTTCGGTCTGGCAAAAGTGCGACAAAAGCGACGCCACATCGACCAAGAGAGAATCCCCGGCATGGTGCCCAAAGGCATCGTTGACGAGTCGCATGCCATTTACGTTTGCCACGATTACAGAAATTGGAAGGTTTTCGCTCGTGTCGAGTGCCACCAGTGCAGTCTGAAAATAGGTTCGGCTATAAACGTTTGTCAAAGGATCGTGATCGAGAAGGAAGAGTTTTTCCTGTTCTTGTACCTTTTTGTCTGTTATGTCGATCATTATGCCTTCTAATGCTTCCACTGTACCATTGGGCGAAAAAATCCCTTGCCCATGTTCAAGAATCCACTTGTGCCGGCCATCTTTGGTTCGGATTTCGTATTCATAGGTGAAGTTGGTTTTGGCGGTCAGAACACGTTTCACCTCGTCCCAGATTGGCATGCGGTACTCAGGCAATATTATTTGTGTAAAAGAAATATCCCTATTGCCGATGAGTTCGTCGGGACTATAGCCGGTGAGCTCGAGGCATCCTGAGGACAGAAACTCCATGGTCCATTCCGGATCGTACTTGCATCGGTAGGCAAGGCCAGGCAGTTGGTTTAAGAAAACTGACTTGCTTCGCTCGCTTTCCCGTAGCCCAGCTTCGATTTCTTTTCGCGCCGTAATGTCGTCCAGCATGCAGATATGGTCAGCGCCTTCAATCCCTCCGACGGAAACCGACCAGATGGACATGGCCACCCAGACAGGCGACCCGTCGGGCCGGATAAGGCGTTTTTCTATCGAATAGCCAGGTATTTCGCCCTTTTCCAATCGAACAAACTGAGCAAGGTCTGCCTGGAGGTCGGGCGGATAGGTTATTCTGGTCCAGTCGTTGGCCGCCAGGAATTCTTTTGTTCTGCCGGTAATGGCGAGATATTGCTTATTCATCATTGAGGCGTGCTCATAGCCCTTCATCACACAGATGCCAATTGGTGCCTCATCAAAGATGATGTGAATAAGGTTCTTGTTGTCTTGAGCACTTTTCCCCAATGCGTCAATCGTGTTTTGCTGCGTGTTGAGAGCAGAAATCAGGCACAAGAAGCTGATCACAATAATCGCCAGAAGTACGTAGACTAACCAGCGCCAGGTACTGAATAAAAGAAGATCGACTGCACAACCGACTGCACAGGTGGCAATTAGACCTAAAACAGCAATCCTGAGGGATTGTCTTTGGTGGGCTTGCAAAGGTCGTACAGGGCTTGCGTGCTTCATGATTTAAGTTTTTCTATTTTCGGACAATACACGACGGTACTGAATGAAATAAAATCGATAAAATTCTAGTTAAATAACGTTATTGTGCTTTTCAGGGACGCCACTATATCGCGGTCGTTACCAGATTTTGCATAGAGTACTATCCGCTTGAATATTCCGCATGCTGCGTGTTATATTCTTGGCAATGTGTAAAGAGAACTTTGATACTTTGCTTGACAATGAACCCGAGATGGCGTTCACTTGGAAATTGAGAGTATTCTTCTTCCAGACCATTTATTACTAGGGCGGATTCCCGGGAGCAATGCTTCCCGTAAGAATTGTATCGATGTGCATCGCTTCAGAAGAAGCAAAAGGCGCTCGATACGGGTGCGCTTGCTAACAGTGTGTGAAGCGAGTTGCGCGAAGGAGTCCTGCCATGCGAATTATTGATTATTTAGTACCAGAAAATTGCAAAATCATCCCCGATGCGATGGAGCCGCGTAAGCTGTTCCATACGGTCTTGGGCGATTGGAACGTAGAAGAGCGCGTTATCGAAAAACTCTGTACATCGTTACAGACAAGTGATTTAGGTAATGGCGTATCGCTTCCTCATGCCAGACTGGACGATCTGGAAGAACCCAAACTCTATGTAGTAGTCCTTCCCAAGGGCATCAATTCTGGAAAACCTGATAGCCCCACGCTGCGCCTTCTTTTTGTCTTTTTTACTCCCACGAGCCAAACTGATACGCATCTGCAGATGCTTGCGCACCTTGGGTGGCTTTCGGGCCAGCCGAACCTGCTAACCTCCGTAACCTCTTGCAAAAGCCCTGAAGAACTTGTCGGCACCTTGAGCGAGATTGAGACGCAAGGTAAGGGCGGGTTTATCAATTTGTCCAAAGAAGAGATTTTTGCGGAACTGGGCACGGGGCCAGATGGACTTTCTCCGGAAGAGGCTGCACGCAGGCTTGAGAAAATAGGCCCAAATGTCCTGGAAGAAGCAAAAGGCGAATCGTGGATCATAAAGCTAGGACGCAATTTTGTGTCCATTTTTGCGATTCTTTTGTGGATTGCAGGCGGGCTCTGCTTTATTCCGGGCGTCGATATGCCTCAATTAGGGGTTGCGGTGTTCATCGTTATTGTAGTAAATGCGGCTTTTTCGTTTTGGCAGGAGAGCAAGGCAGAAAAGGCTGTAGAAGCCCTGCAGCGGCTTATTCCACGCGACAGTTCCGTATTGCGTGGTGGCCAGAAAATCAGAGTGCCGGCTTCCGACCTTGTCTATGGCGACATAATTTATCTGGAAGAAGGTGACCGTATTCCGGTCGATGCGCGTGTAATCGAGGCCAATGGGCTGCAAGTAAACAATGCCGTCCTGACCGGTGAGTCGCGGCCGATTTACAAGATGGCGGCGCCGCTGCCCGAAAGCGGGAACAGCTGGTTTTTGTGGACGGAGTTGCCGAACATGGTGTTTGCGGGGACGTCGGTGGCGTCGGGCAGCGGCGCTGCGATTGTCATCGGCACAGGGATGCGAACCGAGATTGGCCACATAGCAGGCCTCACTCAGTCAGTAAAGACTGAAGAGACTCCGCTGCAGAAGGAAATCAAGAACCTGGTCAATTTACTGACAGCTTTGTCTGTTGGTATTGGCGTTGTGTTTTTCTTCCTCGGCACCAAGCTTGGTGGATTGAGTGCTCTAGAAGGTTTTATCTTTACGATTGGAATCACTGTAGCCAACATTCCTGAAGGTTTGCTGCCTACAATGTCGTTGGCGCTTGCTATGGGTGTCCAGCGTATGGCTAAGCGGAAAGTCCTGGTCAAGAATCTGCCTTCTGTGGAGACTTTGGGTAGTACGACGGTAATCTGTACGGACAAAACAGGCACTTTAACGACAAATCACATCAGCGTCACACGGCTTTTAACGGGTGGTCAGGACTTGAGTATAGACACCACAAAACCGGGCATTTGTGAAATTCGAACCACCAGGCAAGGCACCACAAATACGGACAAAAATGAGTCCGGCCTTTTAGATGCAAGTAGCCTACGCCAGCAGAAGAGCTTACGGGAACTTGTGCGCGTTGGAATTTTGTGCAACAACGCCCGTCCTGGCCTTGGAGATCCCACTGAAGGCGCCCTCTTGGATTTGGCCAGCAATCTCGGTGTGGACTGGAATGCAGAAAACGCTGCCTTCCCAAGACAGAATTCTTTCCCGTTCGAATCGGTACGCAAGCGTATGTCCACCATAAATCGTGGTGCCGATGGTCGCGTCTTTGCCTGTGTAAAGGGCTCGCCGCTCGAACTTTTGGAATGCTGCACTACGATCCTCGATGGTGACGTCTCGCGCTCGCTTACTGAGGAGGACAGGGCGCGTATCGCTCAGAATGTAGACAGTTTGGCAGCGGAGGGCTTGCGCACCTTGGCTTTTGCTGAGCGGGATATTTCTGATGCAGAACTCGCTGGCGAGCTTACTCAGCAGGGCGTAGAGCAGGGGCTTTGCTTCCTTGGCTTAACCGGGATGGAGGATCCGCCGCGGGCAGAAGTTCCTGCTGCCATAGCAAGTTGTCAGAAAGCTGGGATTCGCATCGTTATGGTCACAGGCGACTATGGCCTTACAGCGCTCGCGATTGGACGCCGAATTGGGATGATACGTCCAGAAGACAAAGCCGAAGATTGTGTCATTTCTGGTCAGGACCTCGCGCAAATGGACGACGAAGCCCTCAAAGCTCGACTCACCGTACCTGGTCCCATCATTTTTGCCCGTACTGATCCCGCACAAAAGATGCGCGTTGTTTCCGCCTTTAAGGATCTTGGAGAAGTTGTCGCAGTTACCGGCGATGGTGTAAACGATGCAGCAGCGCTTAAAAAGGCCGACATTGGCATTGCCATGGGCAAGGACGTCAACGACGTTGCCAAAGAAGCGGCCAGCATGATTGTGTTGGACAGCAACTTCGCCAGCATCGTGGCGGCGGTAGAAGAGGGGCGCACTGTCTATTCCAACATACGACGGTTCACTACGTATGTTTTGGCAAGCAACATGCCAGAATTGGCGCCTTTTATTCTCTTTGTTTTGTTTAAATACCCATTGGCCTTGACGGTCATGCAAATTCTCGCAATCGATTTGGGAACGGACCTCGTGCCAGCACTTGGCCTTGGTGCCGAATTGCCAGAGCCGGGAATTATGGAGCATGCACCACGTGGACCGAAAGAACATCTTGCAAACCTGTGGGTCCTGCTTCGCGCATATGTGTGGCAGGGAGGGCTTGAGATTGCGCTGTCGCTGGTTGCTTTCTTCTGGGCTTATTTGCAGCGAGGCTGGATACCGGGCACACCGATGGCGACGAGCGGGCCCGTCTATGTTTATGCCACTACGATGACGTTGGCTGGAATTGTGGCGTGCCAGGTGGGCAATGTGTTCTGCAACAGAACGCACAGGCAATCAGTCTTCAAAGTAGGGTTCTTTAAGAATAAACTCGTCCTAATTGGTGTTCTT
>JAFIHQ010000175.1 GCA_017849315.1 Treponema sp. | reverse complement strand
CGGTGCAAGCCTTTGGGTCTTCAATGGCAAATCCAAGGCGGAATACAAAGCTGTCGCGGACTTCTTCAGCTTCATTTCTCAGCCTGAGATGCAGGCTTATTGGCATAAGGAAACCGGCTATCTGCCGATAACGACTGCAGCGTATCAGATGACCAAATCGCAAGGATACTACAAAGATAATCCAGGCCTTGAAGTAGCCATCAATCAGCTGCAGAACAAAGCGCCTACGGGTAACTCGATGGGTATTCGTTTTGGCAACTTCAATGTCATTCGTGAAATTGAAGACCAGGTCTGGGAAGACATTCTCGCTGGAAAGATCTCGGTTAAAGATGGCGTCAACAAGATGGTCAATGACGGCAATCAGAAACTGAGGGAGTTTGAGAAGCTGAACAAATAGTGTTCAACAGGGAAAAGTGAGGACACTCGGACCGCTCCACAAACTGCAGAGAAACTTTGGCATTATAAAGATTTGGGGCGGTTCTGGTTTTTTTCTTGTTTTTTCTGGACACGATTTACCAGACAAAAACTTACAAGATAGGTAAGATCAAAACAAAGAAAATATGTTCTGTTTTCAGCTGTCTGGCCGCCTGGGAAGGCGGCCATTTTGAGAACATTTTAGAATTGGATAGGCTACGCGCGTAACCTAACACCTTAAGAACGAGTTAATTATGGCTAAACAATATGAGTTCAAGGCTAAGGTACTTCCTTACTTCCTTGTTCTACCTCAGATGGTGATTGTCTTCATTTTCTTTTTTTGGCCTGCCGCTCAAGCGATTTGGCAGTCGTTTTTTTTGCAGGATCCCTTTGGGGGCAGAATGATCTTTGTTGGATTGGAAAACTATACGAAACTCTTTACCGATCCTACTGTTGCCTATTGGCAGTCTTTTACAGTCTCCGTGGCCTTTGCAGTCTGTATTACGGTTATTTCCATGGCCCTAGCACTGTTTCTTGCGGTGCAGGCAAATAAGAAAATCAGGCTCTCTAGTTTTTATACAACCATGATGATATGGCCCTACGCTGTGTCTACGCTTGTGGCCGGTGTCATCTGGCTGTTCATGTTCAATCCCAATGTAGGGGTTCTAGCATGGACACTGAAGCACGTTCTCCATGTGAATTGGGACTACCTGCTTAATTCTAACCAGGCTTTCCTCCTAATCACCTTGGCAGCATCATGGAAACAGATTTCGTATAACTTCGTATTCTTCCTCTCAGGTTTACAAAGCGTGCCAGAAACCCTCATTGAAGCGGCGGCTATAGATGGGGCAGGACCAAGCAAACGTTTCCAAAAAATCATCTTTCCTTTGCTTTCTCCGACGACCTTTTACTTGCTTGTCATGGATCTCGTATATGGCTTCTTTGAAACGTTCCCCATAATTCACCAGATGACTGCGGGAGGACCGGGAAAATCTACTGCCATTCTGGTCTACAAAGTTTGGCGTGATGGCGTCGTCAATCTTGACTTGGGCAGTTCAGCGGCTCAGTCCGTGATCCTTATGCTTATGGTAATCGCCCTCACCATTTTCCAATTCCGCTTCTTGGAGCGGCGAGTCACCTACTAAAGGAATAAAATTATGGTTGAACATTCAAAATTTAAGAAGCTCTTACCCCACATATTCCTGTGGTTGGGCATTCTAATAATGATTTTCCCGATTTATTTTATCTTTGTCGCGTCCAGTCACACGACCGATGAGATCCTTGCGGCTCCTATGCCTATGTCCATTGGTCCACACCTTATTGAGAACTACTCAAAGGCTCTTACCCAAGGCTCTTCCAACATGGGAACGCCCGTCATGATTATGCTCAAGAACTCCACAATAATGGCACTTGGCATTTCTATAGGGAAAATTGTCGTATCGCTCTTGGCGGCATTCGCAATCGTCTTCTTTGACTTTCCACTGAGGGGCTTTTGCTTTTGGAGCATTTTTATCACGCTGATGCTGCCGGTAGAAGTGCGCATTATGCCAACTTATAAGGTCATTGCCGACTTGCATATGCTCAATAGCTACGCAGGTCTTATTCTGCCGATGATCGTGTCAGCAACTGCGGTTTTCCTTTTTAGGCAATACTTTATGTCCATTCCACGAGAAATACCCGAGGCCAGCCAGATCGATGGCGCTACACCTATGCAGTTCTTTAGGCGCATTCTGGTTCCTATGACCAGGACGCCAATTGCTGCCATGTTCGTTATTCAGTTCATAGCCGGATGGAATCAGTACCTGTGGCCGTTGCTTATTACAACTAAACCGGAATTCTACACGCTCCTTATCGGTATAAACCGAATGCTTTCCGGCGCAGACGTTCAGATCGAATGGAACATCGTCATGGCAACGACGCTGCTTGCGCTCTTGCCACCAGTAATCGTGATTTTGCTCATGCAGGAACAATTTGTGACTGGAATGACGGAGACGGAGAAATAGCCCTGCACGTTTTCTAAACGGTTTAAAAGAGAAGCCCAGTGTTTTACCGGCACTGGGTTTTTTGTTTTGAGGGAAGGGGCAATTGTCGGGACTTAAGCTTTCTGCTGTTCCGACGCCTTTGCTACTTGCGACTTGGATTTTAAAATGAGAAGGGCCTCAGTGCCTGGTTTGCCATCGCGACGTTTTTCTATTGTAGCGGTCCAGCCGTGTAGATCGGCGACTGCTTTTACAATGGTGAGCCCAAAACCATGCCCGGAATCGGACCTGGAATGCGATCCGCGGTAAAAAGCGTCAAAAACATATGGTTTGTCGCTATCTACGATCCCAGGGCCCTCGTCCGTAACAGAAAACGCGTAGGTTCCATCCAACCACAGAAGCCTAAGCCCAATCTGTCCTTGTTTGTCAGAATACTTAAGGGAATTCGTTACAAGGTTCTCTATGGCACGCTCGACGAGCGCACGATTCATGGGCATCCTTGTCACTGGGAATGGCGGCGACGCAGCGTAGTCCTCGCCAAAGCCCCAGCGCAAGTCGCGCCCCAGGAGCTGGGCATCGCTCTGGAAACGTTTGCCCAGGCTGGCGGTAAGGGCCACAAGGTCGACGTCTTCCACGGCTACGCTGCCGTCGCCGCCGATTTTCATAAAATCTATGAGGTCGCCCGTAAGGTCCTCGAGTTGCTTGGCTTTGTCTTGGATTATTTGAATGTACTTCTGTGATGTCTCTTTGTCCTCCGCTACATTATCCTGCAGAGCATCGGCATACCCCTGGATAAGCGCAATAGGCGTTTTTAGATCGTGGCTCACGCCCATCAGCATCTTGGACCTGCGGGCAAGCATATCCTTGAGGTTGAGACGCATAAGATTGATGGATTTTGCCAACTGCTGGAGTTCGTCATAATCCGGGCCCCGCACCTCGTGGTCCAAGTTTCCTGTAGCGACAATCGCGGTGTCCTCTTCCAGAAGTCGAATCGACTTACGCAGGGAGCGCAAGATGATCACTGAGAAAACAGAGGCGATCGTGAGAATTGCCAAAGCAAAAGTGCTTACTAAGAGAATATTGCGGTTGCGTATATCTTGTCTTGACCAGAAAGGCCGCTGATCGAAAAGCACGAATGGCCCCACAGACGCCGTATCGGTGGGAGGGCTCAACGACATTATCTTCATCTCAGGCTCGGGCTGTGTTGAGCCTGAGCCAGTGGAAGTGGAACTCGAGCTATTCTTTGTTACCTTACCATTTTGATCAGTCGCTTTGCTTAACCGTGGTCTGCCCGCAAAATCGGAAAGTTGGACATAGCTACCTTCCGGTATGTTCTGAAAGGAGGAAGCCAGAACCTTGCCGTCCGAAGCCACAAGGGCTACATCGCCCAAAGGCATCCCAACGGATTCGGCCGTTTCTTTAATAGTTTTTACAGTGAGTGTCTCGCCCCTTTGCAATTGGCTGGAGAGAGCCGCAATAAAATCCCGCGTTGGAATGCGAGGATCACGCGGCTCCCGCTGCATGCCAAAGAACACGAGGAAAAAGATTATAGGAAAAATCGTAACGCTGCCGGCCAGAAAGCCAAACTGCGTTTTCAACTTCATACTTTTTGCTCCTCGGCGATCATCTCAGGGTTAAAACGGTATCCCAAGCCATATTGAGTCTGTATGTACCGTGGCGCAGTGGAGTCGTCTTCAATCTTTTTCCTTAAACGTTGAATATACACCCCTACAGCGCTCACGTCTCCATAACTCTGACCCCAGACCTTATCGTAAAGCTCCTCAGGCGTGTAGCATTTGCCGCGTGCCTCCAGTAGCGCATTTAGAATACCAAATTCCCGTGGAGAAAGATTGACCGGTACCCCATCTTTGACGAGGTAAAGCGCCTCTGAATCGAACTCATAGGGGCCAAAATGCCATACGCGTCCCTCTTTGGGCAGATCCGGTGCCTGCGATCTCCTGATGTAGGCCCGCACCCTGGCCGCCAAGACGCGTGGGGGGCAAGGTTTGGTAACAAAGTCGTCCGCACCCACCCCCAGGCCGTGAATCACGTCTTCGTCGGCTTCTCGAGCTGTCAAAATCATCACAGGTAGAGACGAGGTTCTTCGCAGCTTTTCAAGAAACTCAAAGCCGTCCATCCCGGGTAGGTTGATATCCAGAATAATCAGGCTCCAGTCCCCTTCTGTGGCAAGCGGAAGACCTTCCTCTGCCGAGGCCGCAATCTTACACTCGAGGCCTTCCCTGCCAAGATAGAGTGCATAGAGTTCAGCAAGCTCGAGAGTGTCTTCTACAATCAGGATTCTTCCTCTCATACTACTTCTAGCCTCTCACTTGTCCATTTTAAGAATAGTCCAGTACAGACTGAATTGATAGCTCGAACTCTTGAACGACATATCATCGTTAAGCGATATCGGTGCACTGAAGGTCGCTGTAACTGCATTCATTATGGTAGCGGAAAGCGCAGGCGTGACCCGGTTGCCCTTAGGCGCATACTCTGAACCATAATCGCCGAGTGCAGTGAGTGCGGATAGATCTAGGTCGAGCTTGCTGCCGCCCGAGCCAATAGTCAGGCTAAAATCAGGCTTAATGCGCTTGGAACCATCCGAAAAGTTAAACAGCGCATAGCAAGACAAATCAGTATTGACGACGTTGGTTCCTTCACCAAATCTGTCTGAGATCGAAGCGCTTGTCGCAAGATAGAACATGCCAGGACTTGCCAGATCCACCAGGTCCATCGAACTTGTTACCGTTGAACCAGGAGTGAGCGTATCACCATAGCGTTCTTTGTAGGCAGCTTTCTTTGCGGCGTCCGAGAACAATACACTCGCGTCGCTGTAACCCATGCCGTTGTAATATCCCTGCACTTGCAAGTTTATGCCAAGCCCATTGGAGTTTGCGTAAGAGTACTTTGCACCTAGGGTTGATTGGAAAACAGGCACATTATCCAAGGTATAGGTTTCATAGTTGCCAGAAGCATCTTTGCGCACGTAATTTCGATCGGAACCATATGCAAGCACGTTTTCGCCGTAGACATCGACATTGCCGATAGCGCCAGTGAACATAAACATCAGCCTTGGCTTTACTTCCATGTCGGACCGAACAAAGCCAGCAAAGTTCAATTCAAAGCCACCAACCACTATGTCGGTACGCCCTGCAGCAGAAACTCCAGAAAAAGTTCCATCACTGTTCGTTGTAGGCGGCACAACATAGAGTGTGGCATGGTCGAGTTTTCCGAAGGGCATATCTGCCTTGAACGCAAAGGGACCTTCGCGTTGTGCAGTCGGGTCGTCGGGATCCACTGCAGCGAGGCTCAAGACATCAGCTGGTGTATACCAGTAGCCGACGCCCCAGGACACCTTTTGTTTACCAAGCCTAAAGAAGAGCTTTCTGTTGATCGAAGTATCGAGAAACAACTCATTGAGTGCAAATCCCTGGTTACTGTTATAGATGCTTTCAGACTGAGAAAGATTGTACGCATATGAGACTGAAGAATACAACCTCGTAAACTCAGAGGCGCGTATATCGGCGTAACCTGTGACGTCCAAGTCTTTGACGGCCTTTTCTGCCGAAGAAGATGAATTGGAGAGCGACACCGACGGTATAAAGGTGCCAGAAAGGCTGACATTAAAATCGACATCTTTCTGAGGCGTAAAGGTGAGCGACATACCGCTTAAGTCCACGGCCCCAAAAAGTGCGAGCGCCGAATTGGTGGAAACAGAACCGGTAACGCCAGTGCTGGCATCGCCCTCAAGGAGGAAGGATGGATAGGTTTTTGTATCCGCCACCAATTGAACACCCTGAGCTGCTGTCGCCGTGTCGATGACCGTTACGAGCTGGTTCTGCTCACCAAAAAGAGTATTTTCGTCCAGAGGTGTGCTTGTATCCAGCGCGCTTGTTGTTGAAGTCGTTTGGGCAGAGCTTTGGAAGGCAGGGACAAGGCAAAGCAGTAGCATCAGACCAAAAAGGGCAACGTTTTTTGCGTTATGTTTCATTGTGGTCTCCTTGTTCCTACCTACTGGCTCATGCGCTCAAGATAGTTCTTCGTAAACACGTCGTCTGGCACAGGTTTTGTGGAGATATTTGTGTATGTAACCTGAGTCCGCTTTTCCGGAATCAGACCATCCTGGAAGATCTGCACTGTGGGAACGTAAGACGCTCCAATCTGCACATAGTTCGTATAATAAGAAGTGCGCAGGAGTTTCTTAGAAAGGCTATATTCTTCCACTTTGAGCACCACAGTGTGCTCTTTGTCGATCCACATTTTGATATAGGGGAAGGGAACTTCGTCGTTGTTCGCCTTGAGCTCCGCGATCCACACGTTGTATTTGCCCAAGGTACCCGAAGTGAGCGAGGTTACAGAATAGTCGAGTGCACGTTGGCTTCGCCTAAAGTCATTGTTTCGCACGGTGGTGTCTTCGTACTGATCCTTGAGTGTCGTATGTGTAAACTTTCGGCTTGTCGGGTCATAGCGCCACATGTTGTTGTCTACACGCAACATACCCTGCCCTTTCCTCGACTCAGGTTCCAGGGTGAGCATAAGGAACGCGTCATCCTTGTCACGTCTGTAGATGATCTCTTTTCGAGTCATTGTGCCTTTTTCAGGGCTGACGCTCACCATGGTGATCGTTGCCGTCATATCGCTGTCGTAAAAACTGGAACGGATATCGGTTTGATGAACCAACGAAAGAAAGTTCTGCGCCGTATATGTCGTCACATCGTTCGAAGTTGGCTTGTTAGAGTCCACGCCAAACATACCAGGAGGCATACCACCTCCAGGAGGCGGACCACCTTGCGCCCAGGCTCCAACGGATAAGAGCAAAAGCAGCAAAATAATGCTGAACTTTCTCAATGCCCGATTTTTCTCTCTACTCATAAAATACTCCTTACTATTTGTAGTACAAATATTTGCAACATAAGTTCATTTACTTGATAACACATTTTGGTTAAGCTTAAGCCACTTTCCGCATGGCCTCGACAGGTTGCAGGCGGGCAGCCTTACGGGCAGAACCGCTCACAGCCAATAGACAAACAGCCACGACAATCAGACAGACAATACAATAGGAAAGAAGATTGGGGGCAAAGACCAAATGGCCACGAGCCAAGGCCGAGCCAAGGCTGCCCTGAGGGTCAAGAGGAATGAGATGCACCAGGAGGCCAACCGGCAAGCTGACGAGAATGCCCGCAAGGCTGCCACCAAATGCTATAAGCGCCGCCTCCATCATAAAGATTCTGAAGACGTCTTTCTGTCTGAAACCCACGCACCTCAACATACCAATCTCTTGCGTACGCTCAAGCAGGACCATGCGATAAGTATTGGCAATGCCAGCAGAAGTCAAAAGCAGCATTATCACGAAGATAGTACCGCCAATCCAACGCACAGAGCCTAACACTGTACCCATTTGCCCAGAGAGTTCCGTTACGGTTGAAATCCTGTACATTGAAGCGCCGGGCTTAAGGCCTGTCGCATTCTGACGATACTGCATAAAGGCGTTGCCCGCGCCAGTACCGTCGGTACTCACAGCACCCCCGGAGACCCCAGAGCCCGTGGAGGAGGTATTTGCACCAGACCCGCTGGTCGTGGTGGCCGCTGCTGCATTCTGGCCCGCCACGGTGTAGCCGGCCTTCGCAAGCCCCGACTTCAGGGTGTTAGCCACCGCATCGGCTCTTGAGGCATCCGGAAGAAAAATCGCAAGCTCCTGATACTCTCCCTCTTTCATATTCAGATCGGACAGAAGGTCCGTAAGCGGCACAAGCACCGTGGTCATCCCACCGGCCGCTGTATCGTCGTATATTGCCCCAACCTTGTAATCGACCACGTTCTGTTGGCCGCTTGCAGTCGAGAGTCGAACGACAACCGAGTCGCCGATACCCAGGCCAAACCTCCGTGCGGACTGTGCACCGAGTATAAGCATCCGGTCCGAAGTTCCTGCCTTCCAGTCTCCACCAGTCAGTATAAGGTTTTGTGAGAAAAGCTTGTCACTCGTCCAGTCCACGCCGCGTAGCCGCAACTGCTGTTCCCTGGAACCAAACACTATGGTTGCTTGCGTTTGTGCTGTCGGAGAAACGCTAATGGCCTCCGGCACGAGCTCCTTCACTTTTTGAATCAGCGCCTCATCGCTCACTCTATTCTGAATTCTTCCATTCTG
>JAFIHQ010000174.1 GCA_017849315.1 Treponema sp. | reverse complement strand
TCAGGGCTGTCGTGTCCCAGGCTGTGTTAGAGGATGTCCTGCAGAGATTGATATCCCGGGGTTCCTGCGTAGGATGGAAGCCAGGAACTATGTTGGAGCGGCGCGTGAGATTCGTGTCAAGAATCCTTTTGCTGAGACCTGCGCGCTCACTTGTTCAGCAGACAGGCTTTGCCAGAAGCATTGCCTTCGACTTACGTTTTCTGACAAGCCGGTTAACATCGCTGAGTTGGAGCGATGGGTTTGCGAAGAAGCAGGCGAGGCCGGCTGGTCGATTTCCGACCAAGATGCAGAACAAGATGCAAACCGAGACGCAAAACATCAAGATGTTGCAGTGCTGGGAGACGGTCCGTGTGCCTTGACGTGTGCCTACTATCTCGCATTGAGTGGATATAGGGTCAAGACCTTTTCATCGGGCACCGGACCCGTAGCCTCTTTGTATATTGAGTTTTCGGCGAATAATGAACTTCAGGCCGCCTTGCAGAGAGACATTGATGGTATTATGAGAAGTGGAATTGACTTTGTCGGCAATCAACAACCTTGGCAACGCAGTGATCTTGAGCATCTCCTGGAACGATTTGCTGCTGTCTTTGTTACAAGCACCCTAATGCCAAACAAAGAAGGACAAGAGGCGGAATTGAGATCCGGTTGGCTCAGCGATTTGGCGGTAAAACATCCGAGCCTCTTTCTTGGTAATGAGGCTTGTAAAGACGGATTGACGATTGTGGAAGCAGTAGCCTGCGGACGTAAGGCGGCCTTGCAGATGAATGAATTATTGGGCTAATTTAGGCTAATCTGGCTATCTCTGATTTGCTTTTTCTCCAATTATTGTCCCTGGTTATTGTCGCTGGGGCCGCACAGGTCCGGCAATCAGGAAGCTTAATTTTAAGGCAGGAATCATGCATAGTGAAGGTACAGAAAAGACGATTATTCATACCCCAAAAGGCGCAGTCGCGGTATATCCGAAGCTGGAAGTGCCACTCAAGACTGCCTCGGATTTTCTCGACCTTATGATGAATGCTGGCGCCGACACCATCACGCTTCACAAATCCGACTTTGCCGACAGTTTCTACGACCTTAAAACCGGCGTCGCAGGCGAAATCCTGCAAAAACTCTCAACCTACGACAAGCGCCTTATCATTCTTGGCGATTTTGCAGCGATTACAAGGAAAAACCTTCGTGACTTTATCTACGAGAGCAACCGGACCGGCAAGGTTGTGTTCGTCGCGACCCTGGAAGAAGGTGTCGCTATGTTGCGGTAAAACTTTGGAGGTAACGCCATGTTACAACTGCTTTTTGGAATAGTCGGTTTGATACTCGGATCCCTTTTTGTGTATCTCTTCAAGATCGATATGAGAATTATGCTCCCCGTTATGATCGTTCTTGGTGTGGTGATAGGGACGCTCATCAAGAGAAACAGAAAGAAAAACGCCTGACTGGCCATGGTGTTGAGTTATTAGGGCGCCGCAAGCGGGCCAGAGTGGCCGCGAGTTCCAGCTATTCACGCCCCAGGATCGAACTCAAAAGTTGGCGCACTTTCGTGGGCAACTCAAGTGGTTTTTGGAGCGACTTACTGTGCGGAGACACGGTGGACAGGACTTTTTGGGCAAAAAGCTGTGCAGTCCTGGTAAGCTCCACCTGATTGAGTGGGGCCGACCCCTCTATGGCGTCCAGCACTTTCTTCTCCCGCCCGGATGGAATAGTCGAAAAAACGCGGTCGTGCGCCATTGGCTGCATCATCTGTACAAGAGAGGCAATCGTCTTGGGGCTCAAACTGGCCAGCACCGACTTGAGCACCTTGTCGTCCAACTCCAGGATACGGTTGCTCACATCTGAAACAAGAGACTCGTCCACCTTAGGCCCGCGTACCTCTTCAGCTTCCTCATGAGCAATGATCTTTGTATTTCCTGTATTCGAGCTGAACGATTCAAGAAGTTCGTAAAACGCGTTCTGCGCATCTGCAATTTCGTCAGATGACATTCTTCGGCGCGCATCGTCGATATTGTCATCGAACAAAACTGAGCCGAGATCGTCAAAACATACCGATTTTATGTAGTCGATAACCTCGTTTGGGCAACCAGAAAACGTTGCCGCGGCCAAATCCGGGCCTGCCATGCGTACCGCACGCGCAATTTCGCCATCGGATTTTTCGCCATTCAAAATGATCTCCGGAAGGTCGCCCGGCAGAATGAGTTCTTCCGACCTGGTGTTTGTTTGGAGCTGCTCGATGAGCCAGTCGTGCGTCGCATCGAAAACCGAGAAGCCAAGAAATGCTGCCATCGTTTGCATGATGACAATTGGGTGAGCATTCTTAAGCGCGAGCTCCGTGCCCACGATGAGCATCTCGATTTCGCAGCGCTCTGCCTGGTCACGTGTGGCTGTTAGCCCGGCGGCGTGGAATGCCTGTCGAATATACGCAGGCGAGGTCGAAGCTACGATGAGCGAGTATGCAAACCGCAGGGGCTTGCGTTTTTCCTCTTTGATTGCAGAAGGCAGCGCCTGTTTGTCTCCATTTCTTGTTTTTATAATGATATGTACAAAACGCTTCGCCTCGTCCAAGAGAATGTCGCGCTCGTGATAGTCAAGATTGGCGCTGCGGGCCCGGAACTGGTCGTAAAAGTTCGAAATGGTATTGAGTATCATGACTTACCTGGCAGATTCTCTTCTTCAAGGATGGTTAGGAGACTGATTGCCTTTTCAACGCCGCAATAAGGTGCAAGTTTGCGCAGGGTTATGTCGATGGTGTCGCCTGCAGCGATAGACAAAAGCGTCTCCGCAAAAAGGCACTGCTTTAAGAAATCAAAACCCGACTTGTCTCCGGTGATGAGCAGAACAGCAAGGATTTCTTCAAACGCTTCCAAGGCCATGCCTTCGGAAAGCAGCCGGAAGCCGAAAACGAGGATGTCGTTTTTCGCCACGACTGGTTCTCCTTGCACCGAACGGATACCCTCCTGCTGTGCCTTTGTTGCGAGCGCGAGGAGGTCACGGATTAAGAAGGGCAGAGTGGCCTTATCGTCGTCCGAACAGGCCATTCGCCTTGCAAGACCGGCATTCCAATAGATCATGGGTACCCTCTTCTAGTAAACAAACTATATGCCTGATTTCGGCACAAGGCAAGGTTCGGGTCCACGTTCGCGCAGGGCTGGAGTTTTTGCCATGGAATTTTGCGGTATGCTGCGTAATTATAAACGCAATGCGAAAGACTCATAAATTTTCATGAAATTTCATTCATCTTCACTTGACAATCTGGACCATTTTGAGGTACCTTCTAGTCACTTAATGAGTAGGTAACATGCCGACAGCGAAACGGCATATTTCCTTTTTTGACAGCGTTGCTGTCTTGGGCCTTCCATGGTACGCCTCCTTCCATGGAAGGCTCTTTTCTTTTATACTCAATTTCATGAACAACCAGACTTGGAATATCCAACAATTCGATACCTGGTGCAGATCTTTCCTGACCATTGACGCCCTTGCCAATACCGACGATTCCCTCAACGGCATTCAGGTCGGCCGCTCAAACGAACCTATCACAAAAGTCGGCTTTGCGGTGGATGCCTGCCTCGAGTCCATTCGCCGAGCCAAAGAACTCGGCGCAAACCTGCTTTTTGTGCACCATGGCCTCTTTTGGGGCAAACCCTTGCGTATCGAAGGGGTTCTCCTCGAACGCATCCGCCTACTCGTGGATAACGACATCGCCCTCTATGGTTGTCACCTGCCTTTGGATATGAACCCTGTTGTCGGCAACAATGCCGTTTTGGCCGACTTGCTTTCATTACAGGAACGCAAGCCCTACGGCGTGTATCATGGCGTCGCCATCGGCGTGGCTGGTGTGCTGGAAACACCGCTTACCATTGCACAAATTGTGAGCAAGATCTTGCCCGACAATTCAAAACCGCTTTCAGTGATCGCCGCAGGCAAAGAAAAAGTGAGCCGAGTTGCCATCGTTTCAGGGGGAGCTGCGTCCGAAGTGACAGAGGCTTTCGGCACCGACATCGACCTCTACCTAACAGGCGAACCGTCCCATTCGATGTACCACTACGTTGTGGAGAACAAACTCAATTTTGTGGCTGCCGGCCACTACGCAACTGAAGTGTGGGGCGTCAAGGCGGTTGCCAGAAAACTTGCGGCGGAAGCTGGCATTGAGACAGTGTTCATCGATCTTCCGACTGGTCTGTAAAGCAGGCTGATGCTGCCAGCCTCCCAAACCTGAATTCACCAAATGGAGTGAACATGAGCGAAGAGAAAAAACAATCGGAAAAAGTGCAGGTCGACACAAGGAGGGAACGTTACATACCTTTTGTTTTGAGCGGTGTCCTCGTGTTGCTGGACCAGATTTCAAAAGCCATCATTGCCAACACAATTCCGCTTGACAGTATTGGAGTTCGCCTTTTCAATGATTTCTTGTGGATCGTGAACACACGCAACCTCGGTATTGCATTTTCGATTGGTGATGCGCTGTCCAACGTGCTCCGTGTGGTGCTCTTTATCGTCTTGCCTTTGGCGTTTATCGTATTTGCTGTTGTCTATTGTGTGCGCAGCAAGACACTGACCGGTTTCCAGCGCTGGGCCATTGCGGCAATCGTGGGAGGGGGGCTCGGAAACTTGGTGGATCGGATCTTCCGGCCAGACGGCGTTGTGGACTTTGTATCGGTTGCTATGCACGGCTTCCTGGGTTTTGAGCGTTTTCCGACCTTCAATGTGGCGGATGCCTCGGTAACGGTGGGAGCGATATTGCTCATTTTGAGCGGCTTCTTCTGGAACGTCGAGACTGACAAAAAGCGCACATGAAGATTGGCCCAAAGAGAGGATACAAGCATGTCTAAGAAGACCAACGTTTTTCTTTTTACCATAGTTGCCACTATTCTCAATGTAGTGGTGACGGCATTGCTGTTCATTGCCCTTATGTGGCTGTACTCGGTTACCTTGGCACCACGGCTTCCGCAAAATGCCATCGTTTGGGCGGCCATGGTCGGATTCGTTGCGAGTATCGTTGTTACTGTCTTTATTTATCGCAAGGTCCTGGACTGGGCTCGC
>JAFIHQ010000173.1 GCA_017849315.1 Treponema sp. | reverse complement strand
CTGGTACAAGGCTTGCCGAGCCTGTCTCGATGGCAATCCACGAGTCACAGTCGCGGCTGTGGGAAAACATGATCGGGCGCTCAAAAGCGTTCTGGGAGCGCCATTATTCGAAGATACAAGAGATGGCAGGCACCTTGGACGATGTCGACTTGGACAGCTTTGTGCTTGCCATCAACAAGGTCGAGCCAAGCCTTATAAGGACCGAGGCGGACGAAGTTACCTATGGGCTCCATATTATTCTCCGATTCGAGCTCGAGTCCTCCATCATGGCGGATAAACTTGCCGTTAAAGATATTCCCGAAGCCTGGAATGCCAAGGCTAAGGAGCTGTTTGGGCTTGATGTGCCCAACAATTCCTCGGGTTGCCTACAGGACATCCACTGGTCCATGGGCTCGTTCGGATACTTCCCGAGCTACGCCCTCGGCAACCTCTACGCAGCACAATTCTGGCACCAGATGCACAAAGACATTCCAGATCTGGATTCACAACTGGCTGCAGGAAATACCTCGGTCCCGCTCGCATGGCTTAGGAAGAACGTGCACTGCCATGGCTCATTCTACAAGCCGGACGAGCTTGTCAAAAAGGCCACGGGAGAGGGTCTTTCTCCGCGCTTTTTTGCCGAGTACCTCGACAACAAGTACGCCGCAGTCTATGGGTATTGAGCGGCTGCAGCCCACCTGTTGCAGCGCGCTGAGGGCCTGAAAAGAGTTTTTGACATTCTGGCAGGTTTTGATCCCTACATTACCTGCCAGAATTTGGCGTTGGTCTTGTCTATTTCCTCTGCACCAATGAGGGGGTAAAACTTTGTTTCGCTGCCTTTTGCGAATACAAATCCACGCTTTAGCATTTTGTAAGAAATCTTGTCGATAGGACAGTCTAAAGAAAGGCCTTTGACCTTTTTCCCAACCGTATTGCGCAGTTCGAGCACGGACTCGTGGAGCCGCCCCGGGTGTATGCCGGGAACTACGCTGGTTAGGAAGGGGTTTTCGTCGAACTCTTCCATAAAATCGTCGATGGAAAACTCAAGCTGTGTGAAGAACATGCTCGGAGCCCCTTCCGGGTTCTTAGAATCGGTTATGAACGTACCGTAAGCGCCAAGGTTTAACTTGGTAAGCACCATAAAGCGTATAGGATTGATTTCCAGAATGATTCGCATCTGGTCACACGAAGAAGACACATCGAGTGTAGAAGGCTCCATAGCAATGAAGTCGCCAGAAGCATTACAGAAATAGAGCTTGCCTATTGCAGACAGATCGACGTGCTCTAAAGTCCGATAGTTCTTTATGAACTTTGTGGCTTTTGGCCGTCCATCCGGATGAGGAATAAGGCCAGCTATCGCAGTGTCAAAGTCAAAATAAGGGTTTCGCCAATCTGGATCGAGTTCGGCAAATATCAGTCTGCCTTCAAAGAATCTGGAGGAACCCTGTACATAGTGCTTCGCAAACAGATCGGCCGGCAACTGTGATGCAATAAGAGAGTGATTCGGATGCAGGACTAAGTATATGTGATGATCAGTTTTAGGTGTCATTAGATGCTCCTTTTAAGGCGCAGGAACGCCAGGGAATTTTGGCTTCTATGGTGGGCATTTTTGCATAAATTTGCAATAGGATGAGCTGATGTAAGGAGAACGAAAAACCCGAAAGCATGAGGATCGCCGAATGAGTAACTTGGAATCGGCAGTTCGTATTATTGCAGCATGCAGGATTTCCAGTTACTATACTGTTAATGCCTAGAAAACTGGACGTCGCCGATCACAGCCGGAAATTTGGCACGTTTGACCTCATCTATCCGGTTATTTCACGGAGGTCTGGCGGGCTTTCCCTCGGCATCAACCTGTTTCCTGATACAAAACGCTGCAGTTTCGACTGTCCCTATTGCGAAGTTTTGCCTTTCGAGGGCACTGTTTCTTTCTCTCCTGGGCGCCTGACGCAGGAGCTGGAGGAGTTTTTGTCCGACTACGAGAGTGGAAATGGCCTTTTTGCTGACACGGTTTTGCGCGACATTTCCATTTCCGGCAATGGCGAGCCAACACTCTCACCGTGGCTGGACGCTGCGTTGGATGTCGTTTCTTCGATTTGCAAGCGGCATAAGGTCTGTCAGAAAGCGGATATCGTGCTCATAACGAACTCTACTGGTTTTCTAAGGGAGGATGTCGTTTTACTCTTGCACAAATGGCAAGAGATCCTGAGCTTAAATATCTGGGCCAAATTAGATGCCGGCACACAAGCGTGGTTCGAACTGCTTTCTGGCTCCCGCTACAATCTTGCGTCGCTTTGTGCCGCAATAACAAACTATGCCAAGACGTCCCACCTTACGCTGCAGACAATGCTTTGTGGCATCAAGGCTAATGAAGCAGCATTACGCAACAGCTCTGTGACTTTCTCAACCTTCCAGACACGGGACCTTCCGGACACACCTCTGGAACCAGGTGATACAGAGGCAGTGGCTTACGCGGAATGTGTCAACACTATTCTGCGCAGTGGTGCCCTTATAGACGGAATTGATTTCTATACTGTTGCTCGACCTTGTGTCTCTGACAATGTCTATGCTCTACCCGCAGAGAAGATAGCTGTTTTTGTCAATAGAGTGCATTCTCTTTTGATACAAGATCTTGCATTGCGCGGGTTTGACTCAAGGGAACAAATCGATCTTGGCCTCGAGCATCGCTCCAATTTGTCGCACAGGGGGGGAGCCCGAGTCGATGGTTGACCTGCACACGCATTCCAGGGCTTCGGATGGTGCCCTTTCTCCTGCCGAGCTATTGACTCTTGCAGCACGGAAAGGTGTAAAGGCCTTGGCTCTGACCGATCACGACACGATCGACGGAGTACAAGCCGCATATGAAGCTTCTTTGCAACTTGGCCTGGGTTTTATTCCGGGCGTCGAAATCGAGATCGAGTTCAGTCCCGGAGAGTTCCACCTTCTGGGATTAGGTATCGATCCAGAGAATGATCATCTTGTACATGCTTTGAATTCGCTTGCCAAGACACGGCAGAGGCGCAACAAGAACATACTTTTGCGCTTTCGGGAAGCTGGCATTCGACTCGACATGGACGAAATTGAAGCGGCTGCGGGTACGAGCAGGATTGGCCGGCCCCATATTGCCGATGCCCTGGTGCGTCAGAAGATCGTAAGAAACCGACAGGAAGCCTTCGATAAATACCTCGCAAAAGGGAAGCCCTTTTATCTTTCCAA
Organism: Treponema sp.; assembly: GCA_017849315.1. Classification (GTDB taxonomy): domain Bacteria; phylum Spirochaetota; class Spirochaetia; order Treponematales; family Rectinemataceae; genus JAFIHQ01. The sequence continues at coordinate 10,037 of JAFIHQ010000173.1, read as the reverse complement.
AGACTGCCTTGAGCTCGAAGATGCGATCGCAATCATACGGGAAGCCGGCGGTGTTTCCGTTGTAGCCCATCCGTATTCACTCTTTGTCAGCAAATCCAAGCTTTCGGAGCTTATGGATGAATGGAAGGTCCTTGGAGTTGATGGGGTCGAAGGCTATCATTCGGCGGCTAAGCTTGGGCAATGCAGAATCCTTGAGCGAATGGGGCGTCAACGTGGCTTTTTGATCACTGCAGGTTCGGACTACCACAACGAAATCAAACCCGAGTGTGGAATTGGCCACACTGCCGGCGGCATAGAGATTTCCGATTCCTTCTACACGGAACTCTTGAGCAGGTTGCCACAGCTCAGACCCCTCGAAGTCCTCGAGCAAGCTCAAGGTCTATCGGGCGCTCAAGGTCTATCGGGCACTGAACGTGCAGACAACTGATGAGCAACTGAGAGACAGCCGACACTCAGATAATCAAACTAAACAGATTCATCAATTGCATCATAAATTGATATTGCAGATAGAAATACGATAAGAATGATCGGACCCAGTAATAGACCATCGAAGCCGAAAAGTTTAATTCCACCAATGATGGAGAAAAAGATCAACAGAGGGTGAACGCTCAATCTGTCGCCTATCACTTTGGAACGGATAAAATTGTCAAGCAGGGCTACGGGCACCGAGGAGACAATCAAAAAAACGATGCCCATCGCGGGGCCCCGACTCAGCGCCATATAGATCGACAAAGGCAGCCAGACGAAACCGGTCCCAATCATAGGTATAAAGGATGCGACAGCAGTAAGCACACCAATAACCAAATTGTTGCCCAGTCCAAAGATACGCGAGATGAGGGCCATGGCAAGCCCTTGGTAAAGCGCTACGAGCAAGTAGCCAGTTACGAGTTCATGGCTGGAGCGCCTTATTTTTCCAAAAAACATCGTAGTCAGATTTCTTTCCAAAGGGATCGCTCCAATAAGCAGGTTGATGAGTTCTCTGCCGTCCAGATACAGAAAAAACAGCGTGAATACCATGAATGCGAGGTTTATGACGAAATTGGTGATATTCTTTAGAGCGGAACCCGAATAGCTGATGATCCTGCTGGATCTGGCCGATATAAATTGCCTAATCGCGGCCACGATATCAATCTTGCTCAAATCCACAGCGCCGTTCGAAAGTCGATAGATGAAGCTTCCCAGAGGGCTATCCGGCTTTAGGGAAAAAAGCTCCGGTCTAGATTCGACTTCACGCAGTAGCGTTCCGAATACATCCAAGAGTTGCCGTACGAGAGCAAATGCCAAGAAACCCAGCGGAACCGCAATAAGCAGAACGTCGAGAATGGCAAAGACCGCTGCAAGTAGGTTTTTCTTGAGGCCATGGGCGTATAACTTGTCACGCACCGCCCCGGTTTTGCTGTCCATATTGAGTGCTGCACGGTGCTTTAGAGTTGTTCCTGCACAGCGTTCAAACAAAGGCCTTGTAAAGGAATAAAGCAGAAAAGCCCAGAGTAGGGGCGTCAAGTAAGGGCGGAAGAGCCATCCGACAAGAATAAAAAGGCCAATGTAGAAAATGAGAAAAATCTGTTTCTTGGTTCCGCGCTGTTCCATTTTGATGAATACTAGTACAATCTTCGTGCAGAAACAAGTCGAACTGAAGCCTAAGGAGAATTGTATCGTGGCAACGCTCTATATGGTTGGGACGCCCATTGGCAATCTGGAAGATATAACACTTCGTGCTCTGAAGACACTAAAGGAAGTTGACATCATAGCATGCGAGGATACGAGGCAAACGATTAAATTATTGAATCATCATGAAATACACAAACCTCTTATTGCCTGCCATGCCAATGACGAGAAGCGTGCCGCGCTCAAGATTATCGGTCTACTGGGCGAGGGGAAAAGTGTGGCTTACTGTACCGATGCGGGTACCCCGGGCCTTTCCGATCCGGGTGCCACACTTGTGCGCATGGTGCGGGATGCACAATTCTCCGTGGTTGCCATCCCTGGCCCATCTGCCTTTGCAACACTTTTGAGTGTATCGGGGTTTGGCGGCAGGTCGGTGCTTTTTGATGGGTTCTTGAGTACGAAAGCTGCACGCAGAAGTGCACGCATAAGGGAGCTTTTGGACAGAAACGAATCCTTTTTGTTGTATGAGTCGCCTTTTCGCGTGGCAAAATTGATAGCTGAACTTGCCTTGCAGGCTCCTGGCAGACAGGTCTGTATTGGTAGAGAGCTCACCAAAATCCACGAAGAAATCTATGTCGGCATGGCAAAGGATCTTGCGCTGCGCTTTGCATCGAACCGATCGAACCATCCGAAGAACGATGCGAAGAATGACGCGAAGAATAATGCAAGGATTTCTGCCCTTGAAGGCACGCTCAATGCGGCGGATATTCCGGAGAGAGGCGAGTTCGCCGTTATGGTCTATGGGCAGGACTTGGGCGACGACAGGTTGTCCGAAGATGATTAAGGTATCGAAACTGGCCTCGCTACACGGCGTGGCAAGGACGAGAAAATGCGCTCTGGTCCTGGAAAGGCTCGAACTTGAACTTTCGGAGCAGGCCCTTTGCTGCGATTCAGACAATGCATCCGCAGAGGTTCTGGCCCTACCGCAGATTTTGTACGCACAAGATCTTGCGGGCTTCTTGGTAGCCGATTATGAGTCGTCCGAAGAGGTGCGAAAGGCTGCTCAAGACTTCCTGGACGGGCTTGCAGATAACAAAGCCCGCTCCTTGAACTCAAACAGTTCAAGGGAAGGTTTGGATTTGAATAGGGAGCAACTGCTTCGCCCAATCAACAATTTCAAACACGCGCTGATGCGTGCCTCGGGCCAAGCCCCTGCGGATTGGGATCTTCACAATTATGTAACTTCTAGCAATGCCGAGCAGCGCAACAGAGCAGTAGACGATCAAAGGGGCAGCTTACGAGTCTATCTTGAAGATATACGCTCCCCTTTCAATGTTGGAACAATTTTCCGTACGGCAGAGGCTTTTGGGTTTGCAGAGGTCCTGCTTTCTCCAGACTGTGCAGATCCCCTTCATCCCAGGGCCTTGCGTTCTTCTATGGGAGCTGTCGATATGATGTCGTGGAGGCGTTGTCCACTGGAAGAAGCAATGACAATCGGTCAAAGTTTTGCCTTGGAACTCGGCGGCAAAAATATCTATGATTTCTCTTTTCCTAAAGATGGCATAGTCGTCTTGGGCTCGGAGGAATTGGGAGTTTCCCAAAAGGCAAGAGGACTCGTCACAGCTGGCCTTGTCAGTATTCCCATGTTTGGAACAAAAGCATCAGTCAACGTCGCAGTGGCATTTGGAATTGCGGCTTCTTTGTGGTCAAGGAGTGTTTTCTGATTGACCGGGGTGCCCAGAGAGAGTACTATCGACCCATATAACATAACCCTTTAAGGGAGGAATCATGGCAAAGGTAGAACTCAAAGGTATCGGGAAGGTGTACGAGGGCAATGTTCGTGCAGTGAACAATGCCAACATCACCATCAACGACAAGGAGTTTGTCGTGTTCGTCGGCCCTTCTGGCTGCGGAAAAACGACGACCCTCCGTATGATCGCCGGACTGGAAGACATTACAGAAGGCGAACTCTACATCGATGGCAAGCTCGTCAACGATATACCGCCCAAAGACCGCGATATCGCGATGGTCTTTCAGAATTATGCGCTTTATCCGCATATGACGGTGTACGACAACATGGCTTTTGGACTCAAGATCCGCAAATTGCCCAAGAATGAGATCGACGAGCGCGTCAAGGAAGCGGCTCGTATTTTGGATATCGAGAAATTCTTGGACAGAAAGCCCAAACAGCTTTCTGGCGGCCAACGCCAGCGCGTTGCTGTTGGACGCGCCATCGTGCGCAAACCCAAGGTATTCCTTTTTGATGAACCATTGTCCAACCTCGACGCCAAATTGCGCGTTCAGATGCGTGCAGAGCTTATCGAGCTGCATAACAGGCTACAGGCCACGATGATCTATGTAACCCACGACCAGATTGAAGCCATGACCATGGGCGACAAGATAGTCGTCATGAAAGATGGGCAGATTCAGCAGATTGGCTCGCCACTATATCTGTATGGGAACCCAATCAACAAGTTTGTTGCCGGCTTCATTGGTTCGCCGCCTATGAACTTCCTCAGCGTTAAGGTTCTGGAAGAGAATGGCAAGCTGGTGATCGACGAGGGCTCCTTTAGGCTCTTCCCCTCCCCAAACCACGTAGCGCTTCTAAAACCCTATGTTGGCAAAGAAGTCTACTTTGGTATCAGGCCGGAAGACCTGTACGTCTCACAGGATGGGGACACTAATAAGTTCTCCTGCAAAGTGACGCTTGTTGAACCGCTGGGTGCGGAGATTCATCTGCAGGCTTCGACGCCGACGCAGACCTTTACTGCGCGGGTTCCTCCTCATCACATCTACAAGCTGGGAGAGACAGTAAGCTTTACACCACTCATGGACAAAGCCATTTTCTTCGATAAAGAGACCGAAAAAAGCATTTTGCCCGTGAAGTGGAACGAGCAGGAAGGCTGAGGAGCGTAGCATCCGCGTCGATTCTCTTGTTACTGCAAAACTGATTTATACGGTAGACAGTCGGGTTCCTATAGCCACGGCCATGGTCGTCAATGACGGGCGTGTCGTGGCTTTAGGGAACCTGGAACAACTTCTAAACGATTTTTCTCCACTTCATCGTCTTGACTTTGGCGATGCCTTTGTATTCCCAGGTTTTTTTGATCCTCATTGTCACTTTCTTGACTACGGCTATCTGCTGCAGGAGGCCAACCTCTATGGCGCGCGATCCTGGGAAGAAACAGTAGAACGACTCGTGGCGCACAAGCAGCGTTCATCGGGTAATTTGCACGTTGGGATGTTCCAAGGCGCGGCCGGAGGTTCACCAAGGCCATGGCTCGTGGGGCGGGGCTGGGACCAAAACCTGTGGCAATCACGAGAGTTTCCGGATAGGACCTTGCTCGATAGGGTTTTTCCTGACACGCCGGTCATTGCCAGGCGCGTAGACAGTCACGCAGCGATGGTGAATGGGAAGGCCTTGGAGCTTGCGGGAATTGGCCCGCATACTCATATCGACGGCGGTGTTGCAGTCGTGCGTGATGGCTGGCTCACAGGGCTCCTCCTGGATAACGCCATCTCGCTTGTGGCCCAAGCGATGCCTGCCCGGAGTGAAGAAGAAAAACGCGCCGCGGTAGCCGAGGCGCAAAAAGCGTGTTTTGCGGCGGGGCTGACTTCGGTGTCGAACGCCGGAACGCGGGCGAAGGATGTGCGGCTGATTCGGGCGATGCAGGACGAGGGGACGATGGGGCTGCGTATCTATGTGATGCTGGAGGCGGACGAGGAGAATTTCGCGCTTTTTGCGAAAGAGGGGCAGGGGCCGGTGGCGGAAGGTGGCTTGAATATTCGGGCGTTCAAGCTGTATGCGGACGGGGCGCTCGGCTCCCGCGGCGCGTACCTCTTGGAGCCCTACGCCGATGATCCTACTACCTGCGGGCTTCAAACATTACAGAAAGACGACTTGCGTAGGGTCTGTATGCTTGCAAAGGCACACGGCTTCCAGGTTAATGTGCATGCTATAGGGGACGCAGCCGTCCGTATGGTGCTCGATGTTTATGAGGAATTTCTCGTTCCCTGCAACGACTTGCGTTGGCGCATTGAGCACGCACAGATCGTGCATCCTGACGACATTCCACGCTTTGGACGCTTGGGTATTGTCCCTTCTATTCAAACGACGCATGCAACTTCGGATATGAAGTGGGTTCCACAGAGGCTCGGTGCAGTGCGAATGTCTCGTGCTTATCCACACCGTGCACTGCTCGACCAGAACGGTTGGCTTCCAAATGGGAGCGATTTTCCGATCGAACCCATCGAGCCAACAAGAGGCTTTCATTCAGCGGTTACGAGGAAGAATGATAACGGCGAACCGGACGGTGGCTTCCAGTCTGAGAATTGTTTCAGCAGGGAGGAAGCCCTCAAGGCCATGACGCTTTGGGCAGCGCGGGCAAATTTTGAAGAAATCGAACGTGGCAGTCTGTCCGTCGGGAAACTTGCAGACTTTACGGTTCTCGATACGGACCTTATGTCAGCTCCAGAAGAAAAACTGCGGCGCCCCACTGTGTTGGCTACAGCGCTTGCCGGAAATCTTGTCTACGAAGCACACTGATCCTAGGTAACCATAATAAAAAGCCGCCCAAGGCTATTGGCCTTGGGCGGCTTGTCTTTTTAGCTGTTGTACAAGTATCTGGTTACAGAGACTTGCTGCACCAGTTCGAGTATTCTATTCTTGTTCGGTTTTGGACTCTTTCTTCGCTCGTTTTTCCGCTCTTTTCTCTTTGAGCGATTTCTGCGGTTTCTTTTTCTCCGCAGATTTTGGTTTGTCCTGCGACTTCATATAAAACCTCCATAAAGGAAAAGAATTCCAACGGAATACTTTTCCTCCATTATCGTCACTTGAGAACAGTTTTACAACTGGGTTCAGGCTTTTTCTTGGGGCTCTCCTCTCTTTACGTTGCTCATGACAAAGAATGCACCCAACATACAAAGCCCGCAGAAAAGGAACATGCTGCGATACCCTAATAAGTCGATAAGTGCACCGGTGACTATTGGCGCTACAATTGCAGCCAATTGGCTCGCCGTATAATAAAGTCCGGTGTAAACCCCCATTGTGCCCCATGTGGCCATCTGCCACAGCATTGGGAATGAATTTGTCACAATAGAAACCCAGAACATCCCAAACAGGAACATAATCGCCCAAAAGCTGTATAGCTTAAGTGAGCCAGACAGGCCGGAAGTCAATGGAGCGTGGAAAAAGAGAAGGAGCGTTAGGACAACTATCGTAAGAAGACTAATGCGGATCGTGCGTTTTCGGCCAATTCGATGTGCAACATATCCCGAAGGAATTGCAAAAATTGCGTAGGCAACACCCACCATACCTGCAGCAAGAGCAGCGTTTCCGGCGCTCGTACCGAGGACATCCGTAGAATACTTTCCAATAAAGGGAAGGACTCCCTGATAGCCAAGGAACCACAAAAAGAGCGATATCAGTATGTAGAGTGCGCTCTTATCGCTTTGCGAAGCCACGGCCTTAAAGCTTGCAAAAAATGGCTCTTTCTTTTCCTGACTATCACTTTCCGGACTCTTCTTTTCCTTTACAAAAAAGAAAAGCAAGATTACGGCAAGAATGACTAGTAGGCCGGCTATAGGGAAGGGTATGCGGTTCTTGGTGGGACCAATAATCGGCAGCACAACGTCCAGATCCATGAGCCTGGCAAGGAACAAGGTTCCCACAATTGTGGCTATTCCGCCCATGGTGTTTATCACTCCATTGGCTTCTGATCGATAATCAGCAGGAATGGTGTCTGGCATGAGCGCGACGACGGGCCCGTAAGCTGCCTGTTTGGTTATGTTAATGCAGCAGATTATTGCTATAAGAGCGCCGAAAGAGGCTTCCGCCGCATAGGGTAGAGCGCCGAAAAAAACCGCGCATAGCGGCAGAAGTGTGACAATGAAGGGCATGCGCCTACCTATTTTTGTCCGGGTCTTGTCCGATGCAACGCTGATAATCGGAATAAGGAAGAGGGCCAGGATGTTGTCGATTGTCATAATCAGTCCAATCAGCGTCATGGAGGACAAATACTTGCTCAAAAAAATCGGCACATAGGTATCGTAGAGTGGCCCGGTCAAGCTGATTGTAAAAAAACCAAAACCAATAAGAAATGTCAAACCGAGATACTGTCTAAAGCCCTTCTTGTCGCCACTCGTTTTGTCGCCGCTCATTCGCGTTCCTCCTTCTTGCATTGGATTCCCCTACGGTGTTTCAGATCGCGTTTACCTAGCTATTAATCGACACGGTCAATACATACTACACCATAAGGCCTAATACGCAAAGGAAAAACTGCGCCCTTGCCAAAGAGTTTCTGCATCTCTTCGGTATAGAGATCTCTATACTCACGTGGAACGTAGACTTGAATTGTTCCTGCAAAACCTCCTCCGTGGACTCGACAGACCCCCTTACCTGCGGTTTTCCTGTCAAAGAACTCCTCGGTCATAGCGAGCGCAACGACAAGGCCTTCGTCTCTCGGAGATTCGTTCGGATAAAGATTTTGAAGGTATTTCCACGAAGATTCCGAAGATCTATGTACTATTTCGAGGTATTCATCAATATCGCCTTTTGTTATTGCTTCTGTGATTTTCTGGGCACGCTCGTTCTCAGTTATAAAGTGGTAAGCGCGAACAAAAGCTCTATCGCCAAAGGTCTTGCGAATTTCGTCAATCTTTGCCTTTAGGTCTTCCAGACTGACGCCCCGTAACACCTCTTTGCCAAATATCCGCGCTACCAAAGTCATCTCAAGCGGAATGTACCTGTAACTATCGGTTAGATCAGCGTGACTTCCTCCCGTATTCACGATGAGTAGGGAATAGCCATAGTCCTCCGGGTCAAAACTGAAAAGACGAATAGTTGGATTTTCTGGATCGATAAAGTCCAGGGCAGCTACCTGACCTAGGGCACATGCCATTTGGTCCATAAGCCCACAGGGCTTCCCGAAATAGCGGTTTTCTGCGTACTGGCCGATCTGTGCAAGTTCAGAAGGAGAAAGGTCAAGCTGATTGCAATCAGCCAGAATAGCACCAATCAATACTTCGAAAGATGCAGAGCTGGAAAGGCCTGACCCTGGCAGGACGTTAGACTGAATGCAGGCTGAAAAGCCGCGCATCGCTGGAGGCGTGCCTTTGCCTGACTTGCGTCGTTCGCAGAATTGGCGAATTCCTTCTGCAATGCCGCGAACGAGCGCCTGAGAAGACCCTTGTTCCTCTGGATGAATTGTGTTGTCCGCGATATCGACAGCGAATTCGCCAAAACCTTCCGATCGTACCTGTATAATGGAGTCCGTTCGGGGACAGACAACTGCCGCCATGTCCATTTGTATGGCTGCTGCAAGTACATTTCCCCGATTGTGGTCAGTGTGGTTGCCACAGAGCTCAGTTCTTCCAGGGGAAGAGTAGAACCTTAAACGACTTGTCTTGTCCAAACTGGGTACGCTTGCCAAGTCCATACCACTGGATCCTGTGTATGTGTTTTCTTTGTTCGCGCGCTCTTTGAAGATCTGAACGAGCGTTGCATAGCGTGCCTTTTGTGCCGCAATTTCTTCTTGACCATAAAGAGATTCAAGCCCATCCACATGAGGAATGTGGGTGGGGGCGGAAAGTTCGTTGTCTTGTCGGGGAGTTCTCATAAAGACCACCTTATCTTGGCCCTGATTTATACTTACATCGGATTTTACATCTTGTATCAGGAAAAAGGCGCAAAAAATAGACCAAAAAAAGACGGCCCCCGCAAGGCCGTCTTGATGATACTATTTCTATGCGTAGACAAATGTCTACCTAAAGAACTGAATCAAATATCGATCAACTCACTTTGCAGCTTTTAGAGCTTCCTGAGCGAGTGAAAGCAGGCCACTTACCGTGATAGAGACACCAGAGACAGCATCGGTTTTTCCATCCTTGTTTACGGCGATCTTTGCTGGATCTCCGGCCTTGATGACTGCTTTGGCAAGCCTGTCGGCCTGTACGTGCCACTCTCCATTCTTGGCATTCATCTTGTACGTGCCTTCCTTGCTCTGGACAAGCTTGGACTTCTGTTTCGAATCGCTATTGATGCCGTTGAAGACGACGTCGACGATGGTACCATTTACCACTGTGACAATTACAGAATCCTTCCAACCATTCTCGTATTTATCGCCTTCTTTATAGTACCAACCGTCCTTATAGGGTCCTTTTGCAACAGGCTGGCTCTGAAGCGCTTTTCTGGCAAGCTCGAAAAACTCGGATACAGAAAGCGTGGCACCAGAAATCGCATCCGTGTGGCCGTCTTTGTCGTACTTGGAGAAATTGACATCCTGGGTCTTTACGAGATACTCCTCAACAGTCTTAGCTTGGACGTCCCATTCCACCTTGATCTTGGATGCCTTAACCATGCCATACTTGCCGGCGGCTGCGTAGGATTTTTTGTCATTTGCACCAGCAATGTTAGAAACCGCATTCCATGT
>JAFIHQ010000172.1 GCA_017849315.1 Treponema sp. | reverse complement strand
TTTTTGAGAGCATTAAGCGCGACCATCCTGAATTGCCTGTGGCCGCAGTGGATGTGTACGAAAACGTAGGATCCATGGCGAGGTATTGCCCTGACGGTTCGGTGTTCTAATCCGATTTTGATCAGGCTGAAACTAGAATAGTATAATTTATTATCTAATAAGCACTTGTTATCTTTGTAGGATTGCCTCTGGCCAAGGCCTTCACACGAACTGCAGGCAAAACATTGAACGCTTGTACAATTTCGTCAAGGAAAGGTCCCAGACTGATTTTGTTCCCTGCCACAAAATCGAATGTGACAGTGCTGAGCTGCTCGTGAATATTGGCGTCGAAAAAAAGCCGTTTGCCCCGTTGAGACTGAGAGAATTGATAATGTAAACCAGCCTGTGTGCCTTTCACTATCCTTGTTTTGGTGTAGTTGAGCGAAAGCGAGTCGAAAAACCTCTCGGCACGTGTGGCAACCAGATTCAGTGGGACTTGAGGCAGCTCTATAGACGCCTCTATTTCGCGCGGTTGTGCAAATTCACGCGGGTTCTCAAATGGACCGAGAGTCTTGATCGAAGCCCCAAAATCTCGCATTGGCTCTCTAATGAGCAACCCGTTGGGCTTGCTGGGACATGCCTGCCCTCCATCGGCACTGATACGCTGGATTACTGCAGTGGCTATACTTGGTATAGTCTCAAGAATTCTTCTCAGTGTGGCGTCATCCGGGCCGTAAAAGGCAAAAATAGATACACCAAACCTGCCTTGGTTCTGTCTAACGATATCGCCAAAAGCCTGATTGGTACCGTAGAGACTTTCCGATACCCTAAACACGATGCGCTCTAGCCCAGGTATAAAGGCACAAAGCGTCCTAAGACCCCAGGCCTCCCTATACGCTGTGCGGGCAAATGCCAGCTCATGCGGAAGTTCTACCTCTGCAAAAACTGGCTTAAATGCTGCTTTGGCCGCAACAAGCCTCGCTAAATTCGCAGAGTAGTTTGCAGAAGTGGGTAAAAGAAGCCGGTGGCCAGTCATAAATCGTTTCTGGTCTTGAGTCTCACACCCTCCACAGGACAGGCACCTTTTTCCAAGGCAAGGTTCTCTGTCAATAAAGTTCTTTGCTGTGATGAATTGCTGAAAAAGCGTCGACCAGTATTCTTCGCTTTCCACAAAAGCCATTGGCGGTCTAAAGTCCTGCGGTTTTTCGGCCACAAACGCGCTGTTGGAGAAAAAACCTTCTTGAAAACTCGCAGAACGTCTAGAATCTGCATTTTGTGCCGGATTATCCAGGTGTTCGCAGTATTCTTGAAGCGACTTCCATGCACCTTTCGAGATTTTTGAATCAAAAATGATGCCTTTTGTAGGAGTGGTAATAAGCCAAGGAAGAAGGCTAGCGCTTGGCAAAGAGATGGTCTGATCGACGAAGTATTCTTCCAAGGATGTGGCGGTGCGATACTCTATGCCATTGGCCTCGCAGGCGGTAGAGAGTGCTGAGTCGAGCCCGGAGAGCTTGTCATTATCGAAGACAAGAGGCGCGTACTGCAGGGGAGTGAAGGGCAATCGCACCAGAAAACCCGCGGAAACAAGCACGCGCGTGGAGGACATAGTGGCTCTTTTCTTTTCGGCAATGTGCCGCACGAATATCGAAAACTCTTCGAGGTCCTGAGCGTCTTCTAATCCAGCGATGATGAAGAACAGTTTGAGCTCCCTCACGTTGTTTGTAAGGGCCTTATCCAGACAAGTCTCGATATCTTCGTCAGTGATGCCTTTGTGGTAGAAAGATCGCATGCGTGCGGAAACACCTTCGATACCAAAGGTGAAGGATCGTTTACCGGCAGCCAGTTCTGCTTCGAAAAGGCCACGCGTCTGCGCAAGTATATCGATCCGTTGGCTCATGAAAGAGACATGGGGGAATATGCGATTGAGCTCAAAAAGCAGTTCGAAGATTCTTGCGTGGGTGTTGAAGTTGTAGCTGTAGACTTCAAGCGTGTCTGCTCCGGTTTTGGCTCTGAGTTCTCTTGCATCTGCCAGGATTTGCTCAGAATCGCCTTCCTGATAGGGCCTCCGGTCCCAGCCTTCTAAACAGAAGCTACAGTAACCTGGGCACCCTGCCGTAATGGCGAGTTTTACTTCAAGGGCAGCATTGCCGTTAAGGACAAGCGGAATCTGTGGCGTAAAAGGGCGCCTGGCTGCGACGGCTTTTTTCGCTCCACCAGCGAAGAGGCAGGGCCAAAAACCTTGTACCTTTCGTGCCTCAAGGAGGCGTTCCTTTCTGGCTTTTGCACTCAAGTCTATGCCGGCATCAGGAATGTGCCCGGTCAGAATCGCGGCCAATGGTCCTACTGCGCCCTCTCCCTCGCCAAAAAAGATGCCATCGACAAAGGAATCTTCGGCTGGCCCAAGACCCTTGCCAGGAGCTTTGTCAGCGTTTCCGTCATCTGGAAGCTTGACGATCGCTCCCATACAGTTTGCATTGGATCCCCCGATGATGATTATTGGTAGTCCATCTTCGTCCGCACGGTTTCGCGATGACCAGTCGAGGGATGAAGTGGAGAACAAATACGATAGATTGACGAGTTCCAGACCAAAGGCGTTGGAGATCATGATGAGGTCAAACTCTGCCGGAGATCTGTGGGATTGCCTACCAAAAAACCAAGGCAGGTTGGCCTGGTCCAAGGCGCGCCTATCCGGGGCTGCGGGCAAAAACGCAAAATCGATATATGCGCAAGGAAGCTGCGAACGGGTTTCAGAAAAAAGAACCAAATGCGACGTGGACTGCTCCACGTCTGCCCATGGGGAGAGCCGCACGATGAGTATGTGACTCTCTGCGTTTTCCCAAATGGGGTTTCCAATGTCTCGTGCGACTTCCGGGATTATGATCTGCCCTTCGGAAAGGGTGTCATATCTGAGCACCTGAGCTTTTTGGCCTTGTTTAGGAATGTGATTGTTTCTTACGGCGATAAGCCTGCTTCTCCATTTCGCCACGTTCGACTTCAGCAAAGAAATCTTCAACGCTTGGCTCAAAAACCTGTCCGCCCGAAAGCATCTTTGTTCTAAATACAAAATGCCTGTCCACGGCTATCCTGGAAAGCTGCTTAAGCTCCCAGGCGTCTGCAAGCACAATACTCACCCCTTTGTGTCCGGCCCGACCGGTTCTGCCAGCGCGATGAATATATCCCGTTCGCTCTTCCGGAAAATCCAGGCTGAGCACGTGACTAATGTCTGGAATATCGAGGCCGCGAGCCCCTAAATCGGTGGTTACAAGGTAGCGGATTTCGCCTTGTGCAAATCGCTCGAGCGCCACGCGTCGGTGTTCCTTCTCTTGTCGCGACACAATCGAGTCGACTTTTATCCCAAGACTGTGCAAACGGTCGGCTACATGTTGCACACGTTCGCCTGAAGAAGCAAATACAAGACATTTGTCGGGGTGAAGTGCAACATCGAGCTTACGGACAAAGTCGATGCGCTTGCGCGATTCGACGTAGAAAACCCAATGTTCTATGTTTCCAGACAGCACTTCTTCCTGTGCGAGGTCTATCGATTCAGGGTTGCGAAGATAGTCGGCTGCAGCTAAACGCACTTTTTCCGGTATGGTGGCAGAAACGAGAACCCGTGTGGCCTTGTCAGGTGCCAGTTCCAAAAGAGAAAGAGTGCTCTCTTCAAATTCTCGCGCAAAAAGCCTGTCTGCTTCGTCCAACACAAGGAATTCGAGGTTCCTTGTGTGCAAAATGCGCAATCGGACAAGGTCGGCGCTGCGGCCTGGCGTACCGATCACTATCTTGGGCTTGCGCTTCAGGGCGGTTTCTTGCCTGGAGATGGGGCTCCCTCCCAGAAGCGTGAAAACCGGGACGTCCATTCCTGCCGCTTCTATAAGCAACCTCGCGTTTTTTTCGATCTGCACAGCGAGTTCTTGTGTAGGAAGAATGATGAGCGCCAAAGGTCCTTCTGCAGCGCTCTTGTCTTTAATAGAATCGAGTATCGGTGCAAGGTAGGCAAAGGTCTTGCCCGTACCGGTCTCGGACTGGATAAAGCAGTCTCTTCTCTTGAGTAACTCTGGAATGGCGCTGGCCTGAACTGCCGTTGGCTTTGAAAGATTCAGGTTGGCAAAAGCCAAGCCCAGGTTATCTCCGAGCCCTAGCGCGCTAAATTCGTTCATAGCCTCATCTTTGCATATTCGCGGCAGGTTGCTCAACCCTGCTCTCAGCTCACCCCTGCTGTCAGCCCAATCGTGGTTGGTCTTCGCTTGTCTGCGCAGTTATCAATTTTCAGTATTTGCTGATTCACTTGTCGCAATCCTCATTTTTCCGCTATAGTCGTATCCACATGAATCTTGAAGCATTTGTTTTGGGCTGCGGCGGTATGATGCCGTTGCCTTACCGACATCTTACGAGTGTGCTTCTCAGGAGAGAAGGCGAACTTTTTCTGTTTGACGCAGGGGAGGCCACACAGATTTCTATCCGCAGGCTCAATCTTCGTTGGAAAAAGATCACTGCCATATTCATCTCGCACATGCATGCAGATCACGTTACGGGTCTTCCGGGAATC
>JAFIHQ010000171.1 GCA_017849315.1 Treponema sp. | reverse complement strand
TTTTTGGCGGATAATATGCGTCAGGTACGATAACTTGGAGCTGATAAGTTCAAGCTGACGAATAGTGTAATCGTTAAACATTATCTCAGTTAAAAGACAATCGTCTTCTGCAAGGAGGCCTTTGGCTATGTCCATGTGCTTTTTGAAGTTGGTTCCTGGTGCCTCTTGTTTTTTCATACACGCAGCAAAAACCATAGATGAGGCGAAAGGTGTCGCAAGCGAGTAGGCTACCACCTTGTCGTGTTCCTCAAAGCTGTATTCAAAAAGCTTGAGATTGACGCTCTTGTAAAGGGCACGGAAAAATTCTTTGCCCTTTTCGCAGGATTCCGAAATAATAATGGCATTCTCTTCGTGTAAATCACGGAAGTTGGCATTTGTTGGACCGAACATGGGATGAGTCGAGACAAATGGATGACCAGAGTTCTTGTAATAATCAAAAAGGTTTGTCTTTACGGATGCAATGTCCGACAGGATGCTATCCGCAGGGACATGAGGCAGCACGGCGTCAAATGCGGCGACGGTATTGCTCAAGGATACACAATTGATCACTAGTTCCGGTTGCACTGCATCGATCTCTTCGAGACTTAAGAGCCGATACACGTGCATAAAGTACTTCATCTTTTTAGGGTCAGTATCGTAAACCCAAACATCGTGATCCCAGCATAGCTCCTCTGTAAGCCAAGCACCCATTTTCCCAGTACCTAGAATGAGAATTCTCATGGCGTAGTCCTCACTTCGCGATAGCAGCCCAAGAGACGATAGCCTTTTGTAATATTCGAGACCTTCTCCAGCGATTCGGATACACGGGAATCTCCGACAGAGCCTTCCAAATCGATGAAAATCGCATAGGTACCTGGCTTGTCCGGGATGGATTCGATCCGCGTAAGGTTGATACCCGCCCTGGCAAAGACTTCGAGCACGGCAAAGAGCGAACCTGCCTTGTCGCCAGCAGTAAACACGATGGAACATTTGTCGCCAGCCTGTTCGGTTGTATCCTTGGCCAGAACAAAGAAACGAGTCCTATTGTTCTTGAAGTCCTGCACATCCTCTTTGATGATATCCAGGCCGTAAAGCTCCGAAGCCAGTCTGCTGGAAATGGCAGCGACGTCTTTGGGTTGGCTTTCTGCTATGGCTCGGGCCGCTCCGGCGGTGTCGTAGTAGGGTATTGGTTCTAAGTGGTTGCGAAGTATGAAGTTACGGCACTGAGTCAGGGCTTGTGAATGGGACCAGACAAAGCGCAGCTCGCGGTGGTCTGCACCTTGAGGGGCCACAAGGCAGTGACGTACGGGTAAGTTGACCGCAGCAACGATTTTCAGATTTGTGTTGATGAGATAGGCATTTACTGCTTCCACAAGGCCGCCGAGTGTGTTCTCCACGGGTACAATGCCAAAGCTGTAAAGTCCACTTTCTACACCTTCAAAAACATCGATGAATTCGCGGCAGGGGATAGTAACAATTGCGGAATTGTAGGCGAGGGCGGCCATCTCGCTAAAAGCACCGTGCTCGCCCTGAAATCCAATGGTGAGTGGGTTTTTTTCTTGCAGGCGTTTGCTTTCTGAGAGAATTTCAGTATAGAGCGTGGTTGCAAATTCAGGGTTTACAAGATTGTGGCTCGCGTGTCTGATCCTTTCAAGTAGAGCTTGCTCACGATCTTTGTCTTCAGTTGTGGTTTTGAATCTGCGCGTCAGTAGGGCGCGTTCCATGCGCTCATTGAGGAGCGTGAGTATTTTAGTGTCGATTTTGTCTATGTCGCGACGAAGGTCATCAAGGGTCATTTAGGGCTCCTAAAAGGTGAATTTGAATTTTCTGCGCCAGTCTGAGAGAAAGGCTCAGGCTGAGCCCAAACTGGTGAAGTGGCACGGGCAAGAAGAAATAGGTCTGCAAGGGCTATAGCGACTGCGTCCTCGACAACGATGGCGCCTCGCAGCGCTATGCAGGCGTCGTGTCTGCCATGTATTTGGAGGAGCGTGGGTTTGTTTTGAGCAAAGTCGAAGGTCTCTTGGGGTTTAAAAATGGAAGATGTGGGTTTAAAAGCAACACGCAGTACAAGGTTGTTGCCGTTAGTAATTCCACCATTGATTCCGCCTGCGCCGTTCTTTGCGGTGTGGCCCGCGGCGTCGACAAATGGGTCGTTATGCTGCTGCCCGCGCATGCGGGCAGCAGCAAAGCCGTCGCCGAACTCGACGCCGCGGATCCCGGGGATAGAAAAGAGAATATGCGCAATGGTGGACTCGCAGCTGTCGAAAAAGGGCTGGCCCAGGCCGGCGGGCAGCGTCGAAACGCAGCTTTCGACGACGGCGCCCACGGAGTCGCCGTCCGCCGTGGCGGCGGCCACGGCCGCCGCCACGTCTTGCTGCCCGCCGGCTTCCGTTATTCGCGTACAAAACTTGATCTCGCCAAGCCCGGCCTGCAGCACCTTCTTTGCCACTACACCGGCTGCCACGAGCCCCAGTGTCAGCCTACCGGAGAAGTGCCCCGAGCCGCGCATATCTGCAAAGCCACCGTACTTTACCCGTGCGACAAAATCGGCATGCCCCGGTCTCGGCACTGCTTCGAAGTCCTCGTAGTCGGCTGAATGTGTGTTTTCGTTTGCAAAGTAAAGGCAGAGCGGGGCTCCAGTCGTTTTCCCTCTGTAGACTCCGGAGACAAGTGTAGGGGTGTCTTTTTCGCGCCGCGGTGTAGTACCAAGGGCTCCTGACCTTCGCCTCGCAAGGTCTTCTTCAAAATCCTCTTTTTGCAAAGACAAACCTGCAGGGCAACCGTCGAGGACTACCCCAACGCCAGCTCCGTGCGACTCGCCAAAAATCTCGACTTTAAACAGAGTTCCAAAACTGTTCATAAGCGCTCCATAACGCGCGGTCTGGACAGGGTTGTTTGCACGTAAAATCTCGCGGTGAAATCTTTCAGATCCATGAAGCGTCCTCCAAGAAGGCATACAGCTCCTGCAACGGTATATCCTCGAGCGTAACGTTCCCAATCGCCCGTGGTATTACAAAACTGATATGGTCGCCTCTTCGCTTTTTGTCCATTAACACCAGATCTGTGCACGCCTGCCTGATCTGCGGCCACTTTTCCTGTTCAATCCTGTCCGGCAAGCCGCAATCTCCAAGGAGTTTTGCGATGCGCTCGATTTGTGCACGTTCCATAAAGCCTTTTGAGAAAGAAAACTCACAGGCCAGCAAGATGCCGCACGCGACGCTATGTCCATGTGGCAAATGCAAGGCCGCTTCTATGGCGTGGCCAAACGTGTGTCCCAGATTCAATGTCTTTCGCACGTTTTTTTCTTTAAAATCGCGTTTTACAAAGCCCAATTTCACGCGCTGAGACTCTGCCACGACTTTCTGGAGTATTCCGGGCGGACAGCGGCGAAAATCGAAGCCTTGTGGGTCTTTCCAGGAAGCCACAGACTTTTCCAGAAACGAAAACTTTTCTTCTCCATCGATAATTGCGTGTTTAATCACTTCTGCCATGCCGGATGCAAATTGTACCTCTGGCAGGCTACGCAATGTTTCTATATCGCAAAAAACCGCTTCCGGAAGCAAGAATGTGCCAATCAGATTCTTGGCCCCGTCAAAGTTGAGTCCGTTCTTGCCGCCTAAGGCGGCATCCACCATGGATAAGAGCGTCGTAGGAGCAACAAAGAACTCTATCCCGCGCATCCAGGTAGAAGCGACGAAGCCTGCCAGGTCACTCACTGTTCCGCCACCCACCGCCAGGAGCGCCCAGGTTCTATCCACTTTTTTTTCTTTCAAGGCGGTATAAACCATCTGGAGCGTCTCCAGCGATTTGGCCTTTTCACCTTGAGGAACGATGATTAATGAGGCTTCGGGCAATTCGCCCTGCATGGCGTTGTGCGATTCGGCTTGATAAGCGCCAGCGCCCTGCGCACCTTGTGGTGCATAAGTTGTGCCTTGCGGCGAGGCTGATGAGCCTTGTGGCAGAATTGAGCCATAAAGTGCATTGACGAGGCCGTCAGTTAGCACAACAACGTTCTTTCCTGCAAGCCATTTCGCCAGATCCTCAAGCCCACAAAATACTATTGTAGAATCCTCTGAATCACGTTTTGTGGGGTTTTCTGGTTTGCGTCCGTCATTCATCACTGGTGCCCTCATTCAATCGACGGCATCCGTAAAAGTCTTTCCCGGGTGGGTGCTTTTGGTTGTCAGATCTTCATGATTTGGCGCTTCGCCCGAGATCTCTGGTCCTTGAACCTTGCCCTCGGGTGCAAACGCCTGAGCTTGGGCATTGAGCTCTTCCATAAAAGCCAGTGTCCTACGCAGTTTTTCCATCAACACCTCAAAGAGCGGTATGGGCATCTGCTGTTCTTTGTCGCTTAAGGCGCTTGCAGGGTCTGTATGAACCTCGATCTCAAGTCCATCTGCGCCAGCAATACAGGCGGCAAGGCTCATCGGTTCTATCATGGAAAGTATGCCTGTGCCGTGGCTCGGATCCACAAATACTGGCAAATGGCTCTCTGTGTGAACCGCAGGTATCATTGAAAGATCGAGGGTATTCCGGGTATAAGTCTCGAATGTGCGGATGCCACGTTCACAAAGAATTACGTTAGGATTTCCTTCTGCCAAAATATATTCTGCACAGTTAAGCCATTCTTCGAGTGTCGAATACATGCCACGTTTGAGGAATATAGGCTTGCCCGACTTACCCACCTCGCGCAAGAGAGAAAAATTCTGCATATTCCGCGCACCGATTTGAAGCACATCGGCATATTCGCCAACCCACGATACATCTCGAGTGTCCACGACTTCGGTAACAATGGGTAGGCCAGTCTCTTTCTTGGCCTTATCGAGGATTTTTAGCCCTTTAAGGCCAAGCCCCTGAAAAGCATACGGGGAGGTTCTTGGCTTGAATGCTCCGCCCCGCAGCATTTTGGCGCCTGCTTTCTTCACGGCGATGGCGGTTTTGATTGTTTGCATCTCGGTTTCGACAGAACACGGCCCTGCAATGACAACAAACTCCTGGCCGACTTTTATGCCGTTTACATCGACAACGGATCGGCGCAAATCTGGCCTTGAGGCGGCCAACTTGAGATTTTTTATCAAAATAGGCTCCCTTCCTCATGATATACGCCACTCGATATAAGGTCAACGCAAAGTAGCGCAGCATCTTTCGCGCTTCCTGACTTGCAGGTTATGATTAGGACATGTATTTCAACGAGCTCGTTAATGCGTACGACGAACAGCGCAAGGAACGGAATATCTATCACGACCTTATGCGCTTTCACGTACAAGAAGTGCTCCTTGTAGGCAGTCTCTACGATTCTTTTGTTGTAGAAGCTGATGGAGTCCTTACCGAACAAATCTATGGTGAGTATTTCAAACTCAACTTGAGTACAGTGCCCCGCGTCACCTGCGCCTATACCGATGAGACTGCGCTCGACCTTTTTCGCGAAGGACGCTTCAGCCTTGTCATACTTATGGCAGGTCTGGATTTTGATAAGCCTCTTGAACTTGCTCTTTCCATGAAACACATTTGGCCCGACATTCCGATTCTACTCATGGCGACGAACAATTCCAGTCTGGAGAACCTTGACCGGGACGCGCCGGGACTTGCGGCGATTGACAGGATCTTTGTTTGGAACGGGTACTCCAAACTCTTTGTAGGTATGATCAAGTACGTGGAAGACATTAACAATGTCGAGTCTGACACCAAGCTCGGGCAGGTGCGCGTCATTCTTCTTATAGAGGATTCTATCCGCTATTACTCGCGTTACTTGCCGGTGCTCTACAAGGTGGTCCTCAAACAGACTCAGAATCTCCTGGAAGAAGAAAGTCTTACTGACACCTACAAACTGCTTGCCATTCGTGCACGTCCCAAAATCCTGCTTGCGTCGAATTATGAGGAAGCGGAGAAAATCCTGGACACCTATCACGCAAACTTACTCACAGTTATCGCTGATGTGCGTTTTCCGCGCAATGGCCGACCCGACGATCAGGCAGGATTCGATTTTCTGCAAATGGCGAAAGA
The DNA here is from genome assembly GCA_017849315.1 of Treponema sp. Taxonomy (GTDB): domain Bacteria; phylum Spirochaetota; class Spirochaetia; order Treponematales; family Rectinemataceae; genus JAFIHQ01. The sequence continues at coordinate 4,012 of JAFIHQ010000171.1, read as the reverse complement.
AAAAATGCCAGAGCTCCCTATTATTTTACAATCAAGCGATCCCACGATTCGAGAAAAGGCTTACCGTATGGGCGCTGGGTTCATGGACAAAAATTCAGAATCGCTGGAAATGGAGCTTACAACGTACCTGCAGGACAATCTTGGTTTTGGAGATTTTCGTTTTAGAATGCCAGACGGCACCGAAATCTATCGTGCGCATAATCTGCGCGAGTTTATTCGGGCCCTCCATGAACTGCCTGCCGAGAGCTTAGTGTACCATGCCCAACATAACCACTTCTCTGCCTGGCTCATGGCGCGCGGCGAAATTCAGATCGCGAAGGTCCTAAAACCATACAGTATCGACGATTTCCCCGACGTCAAGAGTCTTAGAGATTTCGTTGTAAGAACGATAGATACCGCACAAAAAGCCAAGTCTCGGGGGCTTGTTCCGTATTTTGACGAAACGATGGCCAACGAAGAAAACTATATCTGCAAATTGGCCGATGGTTCGGTGGGAGGCAAGGGAAGGGGCATTGTCTTTATCCATTCCCTTCTGGAGAATCTCGATTTTGCCAACTATATACAAGGAATAGACATCAAGATCCCCCGCACAGCTTTTATTGGGATTGATGAATTCGAAAAGTTTCTGGAATCTCATAATCTATGGGCAGAGGCTTTCTACGGCGAATATTCCGACGAGCTCAAACGCACTTTCCTTTCAACGCCCTTATCTCCTTCGTTGGTCTCTAATTTACGGCGTTTTTTGGCCACAACGAATCGACCCCTTGCGGTTCGGTCTTCAGGTCTCTTTGAGGATATGTTGATTGTACCGTTCTCCGGAATCTATGAAACATACATTATTCCGAATAATCATTCTGATTTTGAAGTCCGGCTCAACCAACTTTGCGACGCGGTTCGGCTTATCTACGCGAGCCTTTTTTCGTCACAGTCGCGCGCCTATTTCGAAGTAGCCCGATACAACCTGGAAGAGGAGCGGATGGCCGTTGTTGTTCAGGAGTTAGTCGGGACAAATTATGGAGACTACTACTATCCTCATATCTCTGGGATTGCTCAGTCCTACAACTACTACCCTGTTTCCTACTTAAAACCTGAGGACGGGCTTTGTGTTGCGGCCTTGGGGCTTGGAACATGGGTTGTGGGCGGTGGTGCTGCCCACCGCTTTAGTCCAAGGTACCCTAAAGTGGACTTGGTTGCGCCAGAATTGGCCCTGGAGAACACCCAACGCTCATTTCACGCTTTGAACCTGCGTCAGTCTGCTCCAAACCTCTTTGCTGGGGAAATGGCGAGCATTGCAGAAGTGCCGGTGTCGGAGGCTACAGAAGACCGCTGGTTAAGGCTCATGGCTTCTACCTGGGACGTAGACGACGCTCGTTTTGTGCCAGGCGTATCTGGCCACGGGCCTCGCATAATCGATTTTGCAAACATATTAAAGAACGATGCTATTCCTTTTGCCAATGCAATTTCAATGATCTTGGATGTTGGATCCCGTTCGATGGGCACACCCGTAGAGATTGAGTATGCTCTCAACTTTAACGAAGCGCGCCAAAAGCCTGCTCTCTACATTCTGCAAATAAAACCGCTTATCAAGGCGGAAGATAAAATGACCGTCGATCTGGACTCGATCGACAAAAAAGACTGTTTTCTGTATTCGAGTTATGCAATGGGCAATGGCAGACGACAGAACGTTCGCGACGTAATCTGGATAGATCCAAGGACCTTTGATCGTTCTCAAACGCAAGAAATGGCTTACGAGGTGGAGGTTCTAAACAACGCCTGTAAACAGCAAGGGCAGCGATATATTCTCATTGGACCTGGCCGGTGGGGAACGCGGGATAGATGGTTGGGTGTGCCAGTCGCCTTTTCCCAAATAGCCAAGGCCGCGCTCATTGCCGAAGTGGATCTTCCCGATTTTGTTGTGGACTCGTCCTTGGGGTCCCATTTTTTCCACAATCTGACCAGCCTCAATATCGGCTATATGAAGATTGGAAGAGACGAAACTAAGAGTTTCATAGATTGGGACTGGTTGGAATCTCTGCCTATCGTTAAGCGTACGACGCACTGCGTGTGGTCGCAAGCGCCTCTTCCCCTCGATATTCAGATGGATGGAAGGACCAGTCGAATTGCCGTCCTAAAATCCATTCGGGGCTCCGAGGGACAAGCTATCCAGAGCTCCGGGAGCAAGGTATCCATTGACCGTGCGCGGATTTTTGGGCAATACTCACACCATCTGTTGCATAAATGAGGCTATGGCATGGACGCTTTAGGAATGGCAAAGACCCTTCATCCGCTCGAGGTGAAGATCCTACTTACCTATGAACCTCTCACGCAGATTGATGCGGATAAGGTTCGTAGCGATCTCGGTTACCGCGAAGGGCAGGAACAGCAGGCTTTCTCCTGGTTAATGAGTAAAGGTTTGTTGGAAGAGGTCGCTCGTACTCCGGTCACCTGCTACGAACTGACACCGCTCGGAAGGGAATTCGCGCAAAAAGGGATTCCTGAGGAGCGAATATTCTCTCTCTTAAAAGGGGAGGGTCCTAAGACCTTCGCAGAAATGATGCAGGCCTTGGGATTGGATCAAAAAGATATTGGATCGGCCTTTGGTGTGCTTTCCAAGGAAGGCGTGGCTGCCATGGATTCGGAACGGCGTGCCTGTCTCAAAGAAGGCGCCGTCTTGCCTGCAAGGGTTGCTACACTAAAGTCCCTTTTAGCGTGGGCACTTGCAAATGATGCTCCTCTGGAAGAAGGGTCCCTCACACCCGAAGAAAAGTCAGCGATTGCCGCTGTGGCGAAGAAGCGTGGGGCGAGCGATTCCGCCTTTAGGATCATTGATAGAGAACGGGTTGTCTATAGACTCACGCCTTCATGTAAAGAAGTCCGTGAGGCGCTTAAAGAACTCGGTGTAACCGGCGAGGAGCTGGGGGCGGTCACCCCTGAGATTTTGGAAACGGGTAGCTGGAAGACCGCAAGCTTCAGGCCCTATAACATCAAGGTTGCACCTGCAAAAGTAATTCCCGGACGGAAGAACCCTTATGTGGAATTCCTGGAGAGCGTTAAAGATAAGCTTGTTTCTCTTGGGTTTGAAGAGTTTGACGGCAACATGGTGGAAACTGAGTTCTGGAACTCTGATGCGCTCTTCATGCCTCAGTTTCATGCTGCCCGTGACATTCACGACGTCTACTATATTGAAGAGCCCAACAAGGCAAAATTCATAGAAGAACCCTATCTTTCTCGAGTTGCTGCCACGCACGAAAACGGAAGCGACACTGGAAGCAGGGGTTGGAACTACTCATTCGACCGCGAATTCACGCGGCGGCTTATCTTGCGGAGCCAAGGAACTGTCCTTTCCGCCCGCCAGCTTCCTAAAGCCAAGGTGCCTGGAAAGTACTTTGGCATTGTGCGCTGCTTCCGTTATGACAAAGTGGATGCAACTCATCTTTCAGACTTTTATCAGACAGAGGGCATCGTCTTGGGTGAAGATGTCAACCTGAGGACGCTCCTGGGGTTTCTGGAGATGTTTGCTGTGGAGGTTGCGGGTGCAAAAGAGGTCAAGTATGTGCCTGGGTACTTCCCTTTTACAGAGCCTTCCATCGAAGTACACATCAAGCACCCTGTGCTTGGTTGGTTTGAATTGGGCGGTTCGGGCATATTTCGGCCGGAAGTGACCCGCGCGCTTGGGGTGAATGTGCCAGTTTTGGCTTGGGGAATCGGCATTGACCGTATGGCCCTCATGGCATTGGGCTTGAACGATCTTCGGGAGCTCTTTAGCCCAGACCTGGAAAGTGTACGCATGCGCAGGCTGCTCACTCAGTGAGCCGAGAGCGCGACTGTGGTGACCGATAGAGGAGAATGCTGAAATGCCCAAAATAGAAGTCAATGAAAACCTGTTTTTTACCCTGCTTGGCGAAACCTGCGACGCTGAAAGACTTGAGAGAATTTTCCCTACCGCCAAAGCCGAGTTGGACGAGTGGGACACAAGCGTCGGTTCGCCCGAGACTCGTACCATAAAAGTGGA
>JAFIHQ010000026.1 GCA_017849315.1 Treponema sp. | reverse complement strand
GCGCCCATTAACATCATCCCTTCAATACCAAGATTCAAGATGCCTGAACGTTCTGTAAGAATCTCTCCAATAGTTGCCAAGACAAGGCTTGTTCCTGCCCTAACCGTTATGGTCAGAATTGAGGTAATAAGATCCATTAGGCTTCTCCTTTTGCGCACGAAGGGCCTTTGTCGGCAGGGATCCACTTTAGTCGGTACTCGGAGAAAAGCGAACCTGCAAGCATTGGGAATAGAATGAGGCCCTGCATAACCGAGCCTACCGCCGAGGGTAGCCCCATCATCAGTTGTACCTGGTCACCGCCGACCAGTATGCCTGCCATTACAAGCGAGACAAAAGGTATTGCCAGGGGATTGAGTTGCGACATCCACGCTATGATTATAGCGGTGTAGCCATATCCTATGCTAAGACCTTGTTGTAACCGGTGAGAGATGCCGGTGACTTCTCCCGCTCCGGCGAGTCCGCATAGGGCACCGGAAAGAAGGACTGTCAGCATGATGTTGCGCTCTACGGGCATACCCAAGTAGTGGGCGGCTTTTGGGCTTGCTCCGATTACCGAAATCTCAAATCCCCAGCGGGTTCTCCGCAGGATTATCCATAGGATGATGGCTAATGCGAGCCCTATATAGAGCCCGACATGTGCTCTTCCTAAGATGCGGGGCAGCCATGCGTTCTCCACAAATGGTGCAGAGCCCGGGAACCCGTAACCGTGGGGGTCGCGCCAAGGTCCATAGTAAAGATATTCGGAGAAAAGAATAGCTACATAGTTCAACATGAGTGTCGTCAGAGTCTCGTCGACGTTTAGTCTTGTTTTTAGAAGGCCAGGGATGCCTGCCCACAGGGCACCAGCAATGCAGCCTGCCAGGATGGCGAGGATAAGCAGCGAGGGGCCCAGCACAAAGTCTTTCATAAAAAGTGCCACTGCCGCGGCAGCCACGCCACCGAGCGTAAGTTGCCCTTCAGCGCCAATGTTCCAGAACTTCAGCCTAAAGGCGAGAGAGACTCCCAAACCCGTCAAGAGAAGGGGGATAGTCTTGACCAGTGTCTCGGAAAACCCATTAATAGAACCAAATGCTCCTTTAAACATGGCAGCAAAAGTCTGGAAAGGATTGGTTCCAAAAATGGAGAGCATTATTCCACTCAAAACGAGCGACACTACGAAGGAGATGGCTGGCACCAGAACTTGGGCAGTCGTTGAAACGTTCTTACGTTTTTCAAACACCACTTTCATGAGTTGCTCCACTTTCCAGGTTTGAAGGCCTTACCCCTGCCATAAGAAGGCCAAGTGTTTCTTCATCGGCCGTACCAGCAGGAAGTACAGCCATTATTGTGCCATCGCACATGACAGCAATTGTATCCGCTACCTGTTCAAGTTCATCTATATCCTCGGAGATAAAGAGTACTCCACGGCCCTCTTCCCGTTGCGCAACTAATTGCCGTCGTACTGACTCTGTGGCTCCCACGTCCAAACCACGTGAGGGATATACAGCGATAAGAAGGTTCTTGCACGCAGTGATCTCACGGGCAAGGATCGTTTTTTGAACGTTGCCTCCAGAAAGGAACTTGACTCTCGTTTCTGGCGACGGCGTTGCTATGTTGAAAGACTCTATAAGCCTTTTGGCAAGAAGAGTTATTTGCTTTGGGAATAAGAAACCGGCCACAGAAAGTGGTTTTTTTCTATACTCTTTCATGGCGAGATTGGACGCCACACTGAGGTCGCCAACGGCGCCCACCTGTGACCTATCTTGAGGTATGTGGGAAACACCCGCATTTATCACTTGGATGGGCTTGGCATTGGTAAGGTCTTTACCACTTATCTTAACACTGCCAGATGTCGCCTTGCGTAAGCCTGTTATTACTTCTGCAAGCTCGCGTTGGCCATTGCCTGCAACTCCGGCTATGCCGAGGATTTCGCCTTCGCGGATCTGGATACTGACATCCTTGAGGGCTGGTAAACCGCGATCGTCCAATGCGCAAACATTCTGCATCTCCAGAATCGGTTTGCCTGGAGCAAAAGGTTTCTTTTCTATTTCAAAAAGGACTTCTCTGCCCACCATGAGGCGGGCCAATTCCTTTGGAGAGGTTGAAGCCGTGTTTACCCCTGCCACAACTTTGCCTTTTCTCAAGACCATGACGCGATCGGAAAAGGTCATGACCTCTTCCATTTTGTGGGTGATAAAAATGGCCGACTTGCCCTCCGAGCGCATCCGGTGCACCACTTTGTTGAGTTCGTTGGATTCCTGAGGAGTCAGGACGGCAGTTGGCTCGTCCAAAATGAGAATCTCAGCATTTCGGAACAAGAGTTTCAGGATCTCCACTCTCTGCTGCTCTCCAACGGACAGCTGCCAAACGGAAGCGTCTGGATCGACTTTGAGCGAGTACGTTTCTGAGAGTTCGAGCACTTTTTCCCTAATCTTTTTCATGTCTGGCACAAAACCCACGTTTTTCATGCCAAGAATGATGTTCTCCAGTACAGTCATGGTATCCACCAGCTTGAAGTTCTGGTGAACCATACCAATACCAAGCTCTTGAGCATCTCGTGGACCGCCAATGTGGACGCGTTGCCCGCGGACAGAGATTTCTCCTGCGTCCGGCCTATACAGTCCACAAAGGATATTCATCAAAGTGCTCTTCCCAGCACCATTTTCACCAAGCAGAGCGAGTACTTCGCCGCTGTAAAGTTCAAGATCTACGCAGTCATTGGCTACGACACCAGGGAATGACTTACAAATTCCCGTCATCGAGACCAGAGGCTGTCTGGAGTTCTGTTTCATTGGGGTCTTACCTTGATTGGATTTGCCGCGGCGCGGCAGTCTTATTCTAGTACTTCCAGTTCGCTTACCATGCAGTTATATGCATCGACAGAACGACATGCCAAAAACTCAAAGCATCTACCAAAATTTGACCGACAGAAAAGATTACAACTTCCCTGTCGGTCAAAAAGGACTATCCCTTACTGAACTTTTCCTACAACGCCTTCAACAAACCAATCCATGGAGAGTTGCTTGTCATCTGGAATAACTTGGCCGGCCGGATACACCACCTTGCCAGTCTGATCTTTGATCGGGCCAGTGAAAATGCTCCACCCGCCGAGAATCTTCTTCCTTGCGGCTTCTACTTCGTTTCTTACAGAAGCAGGGACCCTTGGGCTAATTGAAGATAGTTGTACAATATTGTCCTTAAGCCCACCCCAGTACGCATGGGTTTTCCATTTACCATCCAGAGCAGCCTGTATAGTCTGAGTAAAATACGTCTCCCAGTTCCAGGTTGCGCTTGCAAGGACGGTGTCACCAACGAACTTGCCCATATCGGAATCATAGCCGATTGAGAACTTTCCGCGCTCTTGAGCGGCTTTCTGCGGTTCGGTAGTGTCCTGGTGCTGCGCAATAATGTCTGCACCTGCATCCAGCAAAGCCACGGCTGCTTCTCGCTCCTTTACGGGATCATACCACGTATTGGTCCAAACAACTTTCACTTGCGCTGCAGGGTTGACAGATCTCACTCCTAGTGTGAATCCGTTGATACCTCTAACGACTTCCGGAATAGGAAATGCTGCTACGTAACCAATCACATTGGACTTAGTCATGCGTCCAGCAATGATGCCGGTGAGATAGCGTGCTTCCTCGATACGCCCAAAATAGGTGGCCATGTTGGGAGCAGTCTTGTAGCCTGAGCAGTGCTCAAAGATCACATTGGGGAAATCTTTTGCTACTGCAAGCGTCGGATCCATATAGCCAAAGCTTGTGGTAAATATCATATCAAAACCAGCGGTGGCATATTGGCGGATTATGCGCTCGGCGTCTGGGCCTTCCGGCACATTCTCGATGTACTTTGTCTCGATCTTATCGCCGAATTTTTTCTGTACGGCAAGCCGTCCGCGCTCCTGCTCATAGGTCCACCCCATGTCGCCAGGAGGCCCAATATATACAAATGCGATCTTCAGGGGCTTTTTTGCCTGAGCAACCACCGGAGACACTACAGAAAAAACCATTGCCAATGCCAGCAACCCAAGGACAATCTTTTTCATCAAACAGTTCCTCCTCTTGATACGATTTTCGATCTCTGGGCACCAGCTAATCCAGCCAGCAGCGCTGCGGATGATTACTGTCGCCCGACGACGAGTACAATGTGGATGAAATACTAAACTCGGTCTTGGTTCCTGTCAAATAAATAAATTCGAAAAATGCAATTTGGCGCGCTTGTTGATGTGCCCAGTTCACTGAGTAATAAAGGCCTGAGCGCTAACTCCTGGAACGGCGAGTACCGCCTTTAGAGACTGCTTGGCTTCGTCCCTTGTGGAGAAGGGACCGACCTTTACCTGGTAGTAACTGACACCGTCAATATCTTTTACGGAGACCTTGCCTTGGAGGTTCTTTTTCTGCAGGTCGCTCAAAAGCGAATCAGCTGTGCTCTTGGTTCGGAAGCTGCCTGCCTGAATGAAGTAACCGCCTGAAGTGGCGGAAGTGGCTGCGGGTTTTACGCTGGGCTTGGCTATCGGCTTTTCGGTTGCCTGTTTTT
>JAFIHQ010000170.1 GCA_017849315.1 Treponema sp. | reverse complement strand
TTGTTTGGATCATGAATCTTGTTTGGGCCATCGACGACTATAAGATTGGCGTACCACCGAAAGACTCTGGTAAGAAGCGGAATGTCTTTATATGCGTAGAGTGTGCCACTGACCGGCTGAGCCTCGACCTTAAAACCTTTGGCCGAGAAGTCCGCCCTAAAAGTCTCATAGAACGGCGAACCGGGCACCAGCGCTTCACTCACCTGGGGAGAGTCATCACCAAACTTGGTCTTGGCATATTCGTGTTGTGTTACGTAATCGATATACCCCAGATCCTTCCAGACCTTGTATTTATAATCTTGATACTCATCCGGCTGGTTCGCCAGTTTTTGGAGCTGCGAATCTCCCTTAAACACAAGTTGCCGTGGTATACATGAATAGACCAAGAAAATAGTTAGCATGGATACGATAAAAATTGAGAGTATCGATTGCAGAATTCTTCTTATTACATACCCTGTCATGAAACCCCGCAGTCGAACACCACGATGTACAGTCGAGATCGTACACTCCTAACCGGCAAAGTACGAAGAGTCCACAATTTCGAAGTAACTGAACACATGATGATCTGATTCTGGATTTTCCGCCCGTCCTGGACGGAACCTAACCAACGTCGATTATATCGGCTTTTCATGATTCCGGCAACAAGGAACCTGAAAGAACCGCAAAGGACAGCAATGTAAGTATAAATATGCAATACTGAGCAAACTCATACAAGCGGGCTGCCCCGAAGGGCAGCCCGTATAGATTCTCGATTACGACATAAGATTTGGCATACCAGGCTTCAGTTATCTTTTGGCATTGAGCTTCTTATATTCGGTCGCACGTTCCTTTTCCCACTGCACACGCGCCTTATCGCGCTCTGCAAGGCTCACAACCTTGTCACCAATAATAACGCCCTTGTATTTGTCTTCGTCAGTACCATAGGCCGCACGAGCTCGAGAGTACGGGACCTCGCGGGTAACTGCAAAAGCACCGCCAAAGGACATGTAGGGCAGGATGATTGCATCGTCAAGGATCTGGGCTTCAGCTTCGGCAAACATCTTAAAACGCTTATTCGTGTCCTTGTACTCCTCATTGGCAGCCTCTACCTTTTTGGCATAATCGTACAGTCCAATGGCGGTTGCAGCTGCTTTGTCAGAACCGGAGTCGACAGGATCGAGCCCGATTGGGGTAAGCAATGCGCCAACCACGGGTTCGAGTGTCTGCAAGAAGGTGTACGGATCTCCATAGTCGGGGCCCCATCCGGTAGTGTTGCCAATATCGTAGTTGGTCTGGGAGCCAGTCTCCGCGAAGTAGGTTGACGCATTGTAGTTGTCCTCGTCCATCTCCACTACATTCACTCTAATGGTGTTGGTTCCAAAGAGGCTTTCAAGTCCAGCTTTGAGGGACTGATCCATCTTGAGCCCCTTGGTGTAGCTGACATCGGTAGCAATGTCGAGCTGAACGGGGAACTTGACACCTTGCGCGGTGAGTTCGGCCTTGGCTTTAGCCATATATGCCTTAGCCTTCGTTGGGTTGTAGTACGGATCCTGCGCGTCGTCGACCTTGAAGGAAGCAGGGAAGTCGGCCGGGTTCCTGGCTTTGAGAGCGTCCTCGACGTACTTTGTATAATCTTTGCCTGCCTTATCGGCTGAAAGTTCGGGCGCGGTATAGGTATTGCGGATTGCCGCAAGCTTATTGATTGCACCGTTGCGCTGAGCCAGAATAGTTGGCCTATCGATTCCAAAGAAGATTGCCTTTCTGAAGTTGCGGTTAAGTACCGCCTTCTTAGTATCGGCAATCTGAGCATCGTTCTTCGGCGTCTTGCCCTTGGTAGGATCGGCAGGAGAAGCAAAAGCGTTACGGTCGTAATTAAAGGCGTAAACAAAAGTTGTCGCATCCTGACGAGATCTGAAGAGGTAGTCTTTATACTTACTCTGAGCACGAGCGAACAGGGCTTCGTTGTCCGTATATACAGGAGCGGCTACGTAGACGCCCGCATCAAAGTTATTGAAGAGTGAATCCGGATCCTTGCCATCGAAGTAGACCAATTTGACATGCTGAATATAGACATGCTGCTTGTCCCAATAGGCGGGATTGGTGTCATATTCGATAACAGACTTGGAGGTGTAGTTGGAAAGCACATAGGCACCATTGTAAAGGATACCGTTCTTGTCTACCTTGCCAAAGTCCTTGCCTTTGGACTTCAGGAATTCGCCGTTCACGGGCCAGTAGGCGGTATAAGTGAGCATTGTGTCGAAATATGGAGTTGGCTTCTCCAAGGTATATTCAAGCACGTAATCGCTCTTGGCCTTTACGCCGACCTGGTTGAAATCGGTGATTTTGCCGGAAGCATATTCGTCGGCATTCTTGACAAATCCGCGAACAAGGTAGTTAAGCGTGCTCTTGTTATCGAGCATATAATGGAGAGAATCCACCCAGTCTTGAGCCTTTACTTCTGCATAGGGCTCGAGGTCTCCGGTCATCCATTTGACGCCCTTGCGAATGTTGAAGGTTCAAACCGTGAAATCCGCATTTGCAGACCAGCTTTCTGCAAGGCATGGCCGAATAATACCATATTTGTCGTGCTCCACCAGAGCGTCAATGAAGTTTGTCAGGTGCATGCTGTTTGTCTGACGCTGGTCGTTCAGATAATTGAAGGTCCGTATATCGGTCGTAAAGACATATACGTAGTCCTTCGATTTTGGTGTAGCTGCGAATGAAGCGCTGGCAAACACAGTTGCCAAGACAGCTACTGCTATAACCACTTTCCTGAGCATTTCTGCCTCCCATGTTGGTTTGATATCCATTCCCCAATGGATTCGCAATTTGGTCGTACTATCGAATTATCGATAAACGCACCCGGGCTTTCTGTAATAGTAGGTATCTTTTTCCGGTCCAGTCAACACCGATTATCGGTATCTAGGCAGTACCCAGTGAGAAAAAATCACTATATTGTCTATTGGAATTTCGATATTGGTGGATATACTTTGATTTCTGGAGTTTTTATGTATGGTAAGAAAACGGGCTCCTTTATGGCTCGAGTACCCCTTGCCCTGGTTCTTTTCGTTCTCGGGGATGGCCTGACGGCTTTCTATAGTTCAATTCAGAGCACTTATCCTTTTACCATGGCTTTCGGTAACGTATCCATGCTGATCGGCCTTGTGTTCTTGGCCACTGGATGGGTGATGCATCTCAAAAACGACGGCGTGCGTTTTTTTTCACACAGAAACCGGGGGCAAGAGAAGCCACCCGAGTCATGGGCGGAGCGAACCCAAGGGGTCGGAGCTCCACCTGCCGCACCCTACCCCATTCCACCAGACGGTATGAGTCCACAAAGCCCAGAATATGAGAGGCTTGCCCAAGCAGAACTTGAACTGAGGCGAAGGATGATGGGGACCAGCGATCCCTACGACGAGACACTCGGTGAGATTCCTAATCAAGACCTGCGCGACGTCAAGGTGCCTGACCAAGAGTCCCGAGCCAAAAAAGCACACGCGGGGCCTGTCGGGAGCCTAGTTCTGGCAGGAATCCTACTGTTTGTGGTAGGCCTTGTGTTTCAATACCTTGTACCAGTCACCTACTGATTCTACTGGGCGCGTGTTTAGGACTTATACGCCTGCGAGTCTCGCTGCACCACGAGCCAGAAAATCGATAAGAGGGGATATGCTGCAACGGCAATGATTACCGGAATCTGCATCCGTAGGTCGTAATCGAATATGGGACCTTTAAGAGTCAAGCGTGGCCCAACTCTGTACTGATAGAGCAACATGCTGACTGAGTACACGATACCCAGAAAGAGCGCGGTCATAACGGTGAACGACGCCCCTTTCAATAACGCAGCGCTGTCGGTTGCAATAGCTATAACAGAAACAAGCAGACAAAGAAAAGAAGCAACAATTATTGCAGTGTTTAGCAACAGACACACAAGAACGTTTTTGGCCATTGAGTCTGCATCAAGCGCGGGCGCCACTGCCTTCTGTTCTTCCGTCCAGGTTTTGGCCGTCTTCCAGGCTCGGTATTGTTCCGATGTATCAAACGTCGAGAATACTGAGCAGAATGCACACAAGGCAGCAATCAAGAGGATTGTCTTCGGACTGAGGTCAAGAAAGCTGCCTTTGCTCATAGCTCTTTGCCAATAATGCCTACGGCTTTGCCTAATTGCCCCCGTTTAGGGCTTTAATATACTGCAATCTCAAATACTCCTGGGGGTTCTTGGAACTTTGAGCCGACATCCTACCGCGCAGATTCTCCAACGCACTCTCCCCCTGCTCTTCAACAAGAATAGAGAGATCAGAGAGAATCTGAGGAACAACCTGGATGCCGTTTTTAAGTATAACCGAGCAGAGCTGCACCGTGCCGGCACCTGCCAAAACAAATTTGAGCACTGTCTTGGCGTCGTGAATACCGGTTGCGCCTGCAAGCTCGATGCCTGCACGCTGGTATAAAAGGCTCACCCAGCGCAGACTCTCGTGGTATTCGTCGGGCGTGCTTATAGGCTGTGCCCCTATGAGTTTCATCTTTTTGAGGTCGAAATCGTAACGGAAGAATCTGTTGAAGAGCACAAGGGCATTGGCGCCTTGATCCCTTATCGCCTCGGCGAGGTTGGGCAGGCTCGAATAGTTCTGTCCAAGTTTAACTTCAATGGGCAACTTCGTGGCAGCGCGCACTTCCCTCACGGTCGAAAGCACCCGCTCTTCAATATTCTTAGAACTGAGTGCAGTGGAATAGGGAACATAGCCAATATTGAGCTCGAGCGCATCCGCTCCGGCAGCCTCGATACGCGAAGCGAACGAAGCCCAGTTCCCCGGTCCTACACAGTTGATGCTTGCAAAAATGGGCACATTGCCTGCCCGCTTTTTCGATTCTTTTACCAGATCAAGATACTGCTGAGTACCTTTTTCCCACACCGTCCTATTCACAAAGGCTTCTGCATCCGGATACGCATCCAGGTCGAGCCCTTCTTTTTCCTTGCCGATCTGCGCGAGTATTTGCTCCTCAAATAAGGATTTGAGAACTACGGCGCCAACTCCACCTGCTGCCATCCTCTCTACGCCATCGGCCGTTCCCGTTAGAACGGATGCGCTTACCACAAGGGGATTCTGCAGTTTAAAACCCATAAACCATGTAGACAGATCCGCCATACGAATTCCTCCTCTGCCAGTGTACCTCAGGAATGCTTAGAGGTCGAGCGCTTTTGTAGCGATTTTGTCCAACACATGCGCAGTAAAGTCGGCGAGGGGCACGGCGTTTTCCTGTTTGCCATCGCGATAGCGAATAGAAACGGTCTTGTCGTCCTGTTCTTTCTGCCCAACAACGAGCATATACGGAATCTTCTGGCTTTGTGCGTAGCGAATTTTGGCATTCATGCGTTCGTCTGAAAGAAGCGCCATGGCACGAATGCTCCGCTTCTTGAGCTCGTCCACGACATGCTGTGCATACTCGGAGAACGACGGTGCAACGGGAATTACCGCTACCTGATCAGGGGACAGCCACACGGGGAAGGCGCCCGCGGTCTGCTCGATATAGACGCCGAAGAAGCGCTCCAAGGATCCGAGCAAAGCCCGGTGCACCATATAGGGACGTTTGAGTTGGCCGTCTCTATCGGTATAGACCAAATCGAAACGCTCAGGCTCGTTAAAGTCGAATTGAATCGTCGTCATCTGCCATTCGCGGCCAATGGCATCTTTGATCTTGAGATCGATCTTCGGGCCGTAAAAAGCACCACCACCTTCGTCGATTTCGTAAGGCAGATTCTGCCCCTCCACCGCCTTGCGAAGCGACTCGAGCGCCTGGTCCCAACGGGATTGCTCTCCAACGGAATCTTTAGGTTTGGTGGCCAAATACGCCTTTATCTCACTAAAACCGAGGGTCTTCCACATGGAAAGACTAAACCGCAACACCTCGGCTATTTCGCTCTCAATCTGCTCCGGCGTGCAGATGATGTGGGCATCGTCCTGAGTAAAGCCGCGCACACGCATGAGCCCGTGCAAAACGCCTGAGCGCTCGTAACGGTAGACGGTGCCAAGCTCGGCCCAGCGCAACGGAAGGTCCCGATACGAATGTGTTGAACTCTTATAAATCATCATATGGAAAGGACAATTCATCGGCTTTACATAGTAGTCGTCCTCATCGATCTTCATTGAGGAGTACATATTCTCTTTGTAAAAGCCAAGGTGCCCCGAAGTTTCCCAAAGCCAGCTCTTGCCGATATGTGGCGTAAAGAGAATCTCATACCCGTTCTTGTAATGCTCTTCCCGCCACCAGTTCTCGAGCTGAACTCTGAATCTGCCGCCCTTGGGATGCCAGTAGACAAGTCCGGGGCCGGCTTCTTCGTGAGTCGAGAACAGGTCGAGCTCTTTGCCCAGTTTACGATGGTCTCGGCGCTCGGCCTCCTCCAACATTTTGAGGTGAGCCTCCAGGCTTTCTTTGTCCGCAAAAGCGTAGGCATAAATACGCGTCAACATGGGCCGCTTTTCGTCGCCCCGCCAGTAGGCACCGGCCACGCTTCGCAGCTTTATGGCGTCGGGCCGAATCTGGCGCGTAGATGGAACATGCGGTCCTCTGCAGAGGTCTACGAAGCCATCCTGTTCATAGATTGAAATAGTGCCGTCTTCCAGGCCGTCGATCAGCTCGAGTTTGAAGGGTTGGTCGGCAAAAAGCTTGCGGGCTTCTTCCCTGGAGACTTCCTTCCGCACAAAAGGATGGTCGCCGGAAAGAATCCTTCGCATCTCCTTTTCGATTGCAGGAAGATCGTTGTTCGTGATCGGGGTCTCGAAAAGAAAATCGTAATAAAAACCATCGTCGATCGCAGGGCCAATGCCCAACTTTGTTCCAGGATAAAGATGCAAAACCGCCTCGGCCAAAACGTGCGCGGCAGAATGCCGCACCAAAGACACATCCACCTTGTTTTCCGCCATACTACCGCTCCTTTCCCCTTAGGAAATCCTTAAGAATTAGGAACTCCTCAAGAAATACAAAAGCCCCAAGATTGCGCCCAAGCGCAAAGGCTACAAAAACCCTTGCGTAAGGACGAATCCCGGGGCTTTCTGCTTTTGGCTTGAGATGAACAAGGCCACAATGCCAGTCCATCCGCCAAACGCTATAAAAAGCGCATCACGGTGATCCGCGGTACCACCTTACTTCGACACCCCGCGACGGGGCGCGCTCTCTTCGCCTTTAACGGAGGCGTCCGACCGGCACTACTCGCAATCCTTGGCTTTGGCACCGGCT